>JAILNQ010000032.1 GCA_024691425.1 Lachnospiraceae bacterium | reverse complement strand
CCGGATAGAAGCGCCCTGTCTGGTTTACGGTAAGGACCGCCGTCGATCCTGGCCTTGATACGAGAGTCAGTTTTTTCGGCGTAACGGATACTGTGATGTTTTCTCTTATTGTCATCTTATCGCTTGTAAGTTCGTTGCCGTATTTATCCTTCACGACGCATACGAAAGAACGGTAAGCTGTTGAGGCATCAAGCTTTATCGAAAGCGTTGCTGTCTGGTACCCCTTATAGGTTATGGGTATGCGGCTTCCGCTGTCGTCATCGAGCATGTACCAGGTGTACTTAAGCCCGTCACCGAAAGCGGTAAGGCCTGTATTGTATGTTGACCCCATAGCACCTCTGATGTCCTCGGGCTGCTTCGTGATCATGAGCTTGCGTCGTATATTGACTGCGCTGCTGTCTTCTGTATTGCCGGAAAGTCCTGTGACGGTGCATTTATACTTGTATCCGAAGCGTGCATCAGTCATCGGGATCGTGACTGTTCTCGTGGTTGCACCGATGATATCTCCATCGTTCAGGTCATTCCAGGTGCTTCCGTTAGTGCTGTATTTCCAACAGTACTGTTTGCCGCCGAGCACATCGACAGACAGGGTTGCATTCGCCCCGCCTTCCGCGTACACAGTTTCTGCATTATCAAGAAAACCGAACGCCGCATCCGATACTGCAACCTTTCCATCCGTGTCGGTCATCTGGCAGCGGTAGAATCTTATGTTGTCAGGCAGTTTTTCGATAGTGAGCTCTGCCGTATCGTATCCGCTGGCATCAGAGGATGAGACTGCTGTCCAGTTTTCGCCGTCTGCGCTTGACTGCCATTCATAGGTTTCGGCTCCTTCGGCTTCGAGCCCTATGATGACCTTCTTCGTATGGTCGCCGTTTTCTTCTGCGGATATGATGTAAGGCTGCTTAGTTATGGCGATGCCGGAAGGGTCGAGCACATGGATCTTCTTTCCGTAGGAGTCGCTGGTGGCCCAGTAAACGAGGCCGTCCTTTACGGCAGGGTCAGTATCTGCCGCAAGAAGGCAGCCTTCGACCTTCATGGCTTCTTTGATGACGTTGCCATATTCATCGAGCATCATGAAGAACGTCTCGCCGGATGCTGAGCCGTAGGTTCTCTTTTCCCACATCACGCCGAAGGTGCTGCCGGAGATCGCGAAAACCTTAGGGTTGGCAGCATAGGTGTTGCCGCTATAATTCGTGAGCCAGATGATGCCGTAATCTTTCTCATTTCCAGTAAGAAACAGGTTTGTCAGTGAGCTTGCCGGCTTTGTCCCGGTCGGGGTTCTTGTTGTGCCTTCGACGGTGTATTTGTCGCGGGTGTTATTTTCATCACCATAGGATTCCGAGTTCTTTTTGATCAGCTGAATGAACAGGTCCCTGGGCTCGTTGTGGCCGCAGTATCCGGATGTCGGTCCGGGCGAAAGAGACAGGGTACGTTCTGATGAACCTGCGAATACGTAAGAATTGTCGATAGCTGCCAGTCCGCCGAGCTGAGCGAATGTTTCATTATATCCGAAATCACGGTTGGCACCTTCCCTGAAGTGAAAATTATAGAAATCGTCAATAGTATTCCAGTAGGAATCATAATAATAAAAATCCTTGATCTTTGTGAAATGAAAACCCCTGTAATATGCATCTCCATGATTCAGGGCTATGAATCCGTCCTCATAAGGATATATTCTCTGATCGAAAGAATGGGAAGTATATGCAGTGGTGGCATAGACTCTTTCCATCGAATCGCAGTCCGCATAAATTATCATGTTCGACTGATGTTTGGAAAACATTTCTCTGGCATAATTGACCGCAACGATGCCGCCGTTGGTGCACATGCTGCAGTTACCGGCATTGAACGGAATTTTGGTTCCGCAATCGACTCTTCCTTCCCAAATATCAGGGACTGTCTCCTGGCCCTTAAGCGCCAGTTCGGCCTGATAAGCTCCGTCAGAGTTATATTTTGTAATGCACATAGTAACATCATTTTCTGCACCCGTCTGACCGCTCGTAACATAATAATTTCCATCATCATCACATGTTATCCCGCCGAAGAGGGAAAGGGGCATGGACAGGGTTTTCGTAGCCGAAAGAGTCATCGAAGGCAGTAAATATACCTGGACGGTGACTTTCTTTCCGGCAGACGGAAATGCGACGTTGAGATTTCCGACGGGGTCGAAAAATGTAACTATTGCAGGCGTATCCGAGAAATATATACCGGTGATGTTACGGTTCGTGGACTTCTGCGGAGCCATCGAAACAGTGTAATGAGTAACATTCGCCTTGCCGGGTGCGGTCATCAGATCATCTTCAGGCTCCTCGGCAAGTACGTATTCATCATTTTCGGGCACTTCCCCTGGAGGAGGCAGAAGTATTCCGAAGCTGTCATCAAATACAGGGATTCTCGGATCGTTCTCCCCGTCAGATTCTGCTGCATCTTCAGGATCCGCAAAGAATTCATTGTCTGTGTCGGACGGCACTGCAGAATCCTCTTCTGACGCCTTTTCAGAATCCTTTTCAGACGTGTCTGCAGACTCCTCTTCAGATACCTCTGCAGACTCCTTTTCACGATTTTCGTCCGTAAAGAGTTCGTCTGATTCGTCATCTTCAGAGATGAATTCAGCTGAAGCCGTATCCTCCAGCGCATATGTGTCTGATGAAAGCAGCGAAAATACCAGCGAGAATGCCGTCACACTGCTCAGAATTATCGATAACGATTTTTTCTTCATAAGTACCTCCACGAAAAAGCGGGTTAAAGTGAAGATATTATAACATTTAAAGATTTTTCTTGAAAACAATTTTAAATAAGGTTAGCCTTTTGTAAGGACGTCCGGATCTTATACAGGAGGAAACGGAAAATGAACGATAATGAAAGCAATATATGCCAGATCTGTGCCATGAGGGACGGACAGATAGCGTATGAGGAGTGCAGGAACGGTTTCAGGCCGGATGATGCAGTCAATGTCAACTCTGTGACCAAGGGAGTTATGGCCGTTCTTGCGGGAATCGCGATAGATAAGGGCTTCATAAAGAGCACGGAGGAAAAGGTCATTGATTTTTTCCCGGATTATCAGGTCAAAAGAGGTGAGAAGACAATATATGATGTTACGCTGAAACATCTGCTCACGATGACCGCGCCGTATAAGGGACGTTCAGAACCGTGGAAAAAGGTCTGCACTTCGCAGGACTGGACAAAAGCGGCGCTGGATTTTCTCGGTGGACGCTCCGGTATCACCGGAGAATTCAGATATGCTACACTCGGGATACAGATTGTTTCCGGGATCATTGAAAGAGCTACGGGAATGAAATGCATTGACTTTGCGAACAGTAACCTTTTTATTCCGCTGGGGATTCCCGAGCATGCAATCCACGGGGACAGCAGCAAGGAGGATCAGTTCGATTTTTTCATGAACAAGGGTCCGAGGAAGAACGAGTGGTATTCAGATCCTCAGGGCACAGTCACCGC
>JAILNQ010000091.1 GCA_024691425.1 Lachnospiraceae bacterium | reverse complement strand
CCTGTAAGCACTGTTCCGTAACCGCTTCCCGCCTTTTCGAGGAAATAATACTTCGACGAGCCTATGGTCTTTATTCCGACGGCCATCCTTCCAGTTATCCCGTCAGCGTCTGCCGCAGTATCGAAATAATACCTTTTATCTTCGATATTAAACCACCCTTTAGCGAGCGTACTGTTGTCCTTGAAATAGTATCTCGCAAGGTCACCTGCTCTATCTATCTCATACCATCCGGGCATGCCGGGGATAGCGGCGGCATTATATGATTCAGCCGTAGACAGATCAAAGAAATCCCATTTGTCTGCTCCGCCCTCGGTATACTTCTGCCAGCCGGTAAGCCGGTTTCCTTTATCTGCGAAGAAATAAACATGACCTCCGACAAGGACGCGTCCTGTCTTCATGATACCGTAATCGTCGCCAGCCGAGGGAGCGCACTCTGTATAATCCCAGCTGATATTTTCCCCGAAGCAGTAATACTTTCCGCCTATCTCGGTAAGGCCTGACGCCACCGAGCCGTCTTCGTTGAAATAGTATTTATTTCCGTCCAGAGTCTGCCAGCCTTTAAGAAATTTTCCTTCAGGCTTCCTGTAATATCTTTTGCTGTCATCCTTTGCATGTATCCATCCGCTGTCGGAAGAAGATGTAAGCTCGGCGAACGGATATGCTGCGTCTTTATCTGCGAAAAGCCTCCACTTTCCGTCTGCCAGTACAAAGCCGTCAAGAAGCTTTCCGGCCTTTTCCCCTTCGCCTGCATCTTCAGTAAGCGAGCAGTAGTTCCTGCCTCCTATCGTAAAATAGCCTTTCTGAATGATGCCTTCGCCGTCGGCATAATAGAAGCCGTCGCCGTAGGATATGATCTTATTCTTTTCTATGACTCCTAGATCATTGTAAAAAACTGTACCTTCCGGAGTATCAACGAACCCCCTCTTTTCATACTGTGCCCGCTTGACACCGTTTTCGGCGAAATCATAAAGCGCTCCGCCTATTTCCTTCATTCCCGTGAACATATGTCCATCGGGCTCAAAATAGTATTCCCTGCCGCCTATCGTCGTAAGTCCGGTAACATGCTCAACATCGACGGGAGTCCCGGGCTTTATCTTCCCGTAATATTTCTTCCCTGCTATATCATGCCATCCGAGCGGGTATCTGGCGTATACATTCACTGTATCAGTCTTGCGGTTTTCCGGCTCGCCCACCGAAACCTTGATCTCAACCGGCGTATCGCTTCTTTTAAGGACATCGAGCCTTGCATGCACTTCGTTGCCGTTCCACCCGAGCGGGGTAACCTTTATAGTCGAAGGATCGTCAGACTCCCATTCGGGATCAAGCGAATCATTCGCATAATCCGGCTCGAACTTCGCAGTCAGAACGTATGAAGTCCCATAGGAAAGCATATTGTCGGCAATAGGGCCGCTCGGATTCGCATCCGCGGGAATGTCCTCAAGATAAAATGTATTTATAGGCGCCCATTCCTTAACAAGTTCGCACGTGGAAGTGTCGAATATGTATTTTTCGCCGTCGAGTTCGAGTATCTTCTTGCTGTATGCCTTGCCGTCCTTGAAATAATAAACCTTCCAGTTTCCGCTCTTCTTTTCGGTAAGAGCAGTATTTCCGCAAACCGAAAGCCATCCGGTCTCATAAAGCTCATATTCCGTACAGGCAAAGCGCTTTCCGTAGAATTCGAAAAACTTTCCGGTAGGATAGACACACTTTATTTCAATATCCGCAGATGCACTTATCGTATTATCAACCTTATCAACGGCCGTGACCGTTATCGTGGCATAGCCGTATTTATACGGGAATACCATTCCCGTCTCTGTATTGATGCTTGCAACTTCATCCTCAGAAGAACTTATCGTAACACTTACGGAATCAGAATAACCCTCGGGTACTATCTCATATTCGACCGAATAGCCGTGTCCTACAGGAAGCTCGTTCTTATGTTTTATTTCCAGCGCCGATGAAGGCGCAAAATCCCTTATGACTACTGAAAACGGAGCCGCAGAAAAGGAATCGTCGCCGCCGTCTTCCTCATAATCCTGACCGTCAGAGTCAATATCAGGCTCTTCATATTCCGGATCATCGGCTTCTGCAGCGTCTGACGGATAATTATCCTCTTCTTCTGTCAGTATCTCTTCCGAAGCATCTTCACCGAAGTATTCATCCTGCAGATCCCCGTCTTCCGCGGCTTCCACATAAACAGCGTCAGAGACTTCCTGTATATCATCGAATGCGTATACAGGTGAGTCGCCGATAAGCAATGCTATGGCGACGATTGCGGCTGAACATTTTGAAATTATCGATCTGAGCATATGTCTGTTCATAAAAAACCTTTCAGAATTACGCATTTTAAGTATTTATTATACCAAAAAATGCGCATAATTTGCAATTTTCGTCTTACGGATTATATATCGGAAAAGTTGACCGAAAAATAACCTCCGGACGTTTCCGGAGGTTAAATATCCGTTCATGAGAAAAGACGCATCAGTATCTGGCATATACAAACACCGTATAATCGGACCCGTCCAGGCTATAAACGCCTTTTTCGGTCAATCCGAGCTCATCGGCATTCGCAACCTTTACCATTGAGAAAACATACTTTCCGCCCATTTGGGCAAACGCGTCCGGATCGATATGCATGACGGATTCGTCCACAGGAATGGAATAGTACTTCTTGCTCTCGCAGTCAGGCGAGAACACATAAGCCCTGCCTCCCCAGTTATCAAAATAATCCATATTGTCAGGATCGATCTCAAGCTCCGGTGCAATGAGCCTGCGGAATCTGTCCTTGTATTCGGTTGAATAGAACGGATAATAGCCGTCAAGCGTCGAAATGCCGTTATATACCAGAATTCCGGGATGCATGCCGTATGCGACCGACCATTCGCCGTCATATCCGATATCCTCCTTGATCTTTCTGAACAGGTCTTCCGAATAGAACTGCCCATAGGATGGAAGGTCTGTTCCTTCGCCTGCGATTTTCGCTTTTGCTATCTCGGCATTGTAACGGATATGGTTGTAGTTCGCAGGATAAATGCATACGAGGATCAATGCGGCTACGGCGGCTATAGCTTTAAGCGGTGTTTTTACCGAAAGCCTGCACAGAACCAGCATAAAGAGCAGATACCAGAGAAAAGGCGAGAACCAGACAGTTCTGTTGAGTGCGAATCCTTTAAGCGGCGGCGCTGAGACAGCGATCAGGTTCCTGAACCATTCGGCGTTATCGACCGAATAGATGAAGCTGTTGATGATAAGCCAGACGGATATGAAATTATAACCGTCAGAGCACATGCCTTTAAATTCGCGGTTTTTGACGTACGTAAAGTTGAGATAGAGGAAGTATATAATGCAGACCGGTATAACAAAATAAGTTCCCGAAGCGTATTCACCCTTTAAAAGCGAATCCGCGAACAGCTTCAGCGACTGAGCCGCCGAAGTATACTGTGAGCCGAATGCGGAACGTATCGTCTCTTCATCCGAAAAGAACATGACATAGAACAGCCGCCACTCCGCAATGATGAATCCTATGGCAACTGCAAAAAATGCCCAGAGAATGCGCCATGCAGGCTTCCTCGAAACTATCCAGTCAATGATGAAGAAGAACAGAATATAACCGCATATGAATATACCGAATGCTGAAAAATTCGAAAGCATCGGATATGCGAGAAGCACCAGATAATACCGGATGTCAGGCATTTTGTAAAGCCTTGTCATGATCGCAAGAAGAAGCGGAAGGGATGCGAATCCGAAAGGCGTGGTCGGATACGTCGGAAGAATGCCGTAGATCAGTCCGCAGATAATGAAGATATTGCGGTCCGCGCTATTTTTGCACACCGTTCGGCCGAGAAGAACAAAGCCTGCTATCGAAAGGGCGATCTTCATATACCACCCGATGATTATCGCAGGAAACGCCGGGAAAATCATGAAAATCCATGCGAAAACGTTCAGATCCGAGGGCAGGAAGTTGCGATCGAGGCCACCCAGAAAAGGAGCCTTCGTTCCAAAAGACCAGTACAGATGCGCATCCTTCATCATCCGGAAAAGCGCAATGTTCGAATCGAGATTATCATGCGTCTGAAGGTATATGCCTTCTCCGCTCATGACTATGAACAGAAACGTTATTATGAAAAAAGCAAGCGTCAACGCAATGCTCCAGTTATCCGCCGCTTTTTTTATGATGCTCTTCATTTTTCTTCAACCGTCTTCTTTGATGGTTCTCGAACGCTGTCCGCATTCATGACCCTGTCACCGATCTTCTTTGCAGGATTGCCGGCCCAAACCGTATACGGCGGAATATCCTTCGTAACAACACTTCCTGCTCCTATGACCGCACCTTCTCCAATTGTCACGCCCTGAAGGACCGTAGCCCCTTCACCGAGCCATGCATAATCATCTATAACGATCTGACCGCTCGTATCAGGAAGAGTGTAATCCCTGTAATCATGTCCGGCGCATAAAAGCTTGACATTCGGCGCAAAAACAACATGGTCGCCGATGATTATATCGTATTTTCTGTCAGAGCTCATGGATGCAACGAAAAAACAGCCTCTGTTTATCGCTACCGATGAGCCTATGCTTATCTTATGGGGATATCTGAAATATGACTTGTAGTCAATGAGACGGATGTCCCTGCCTATCTTCCCGAAAAAGAGCCTCAAAAACAGGCATCTGAGTCTCATCGGAAACAGCTCAAGAAGCATATATATCAGATTGAAAATCCATGTGTATATGTACCACAGCTCCAGTTTCATGACAGATCATCCCCCATCAAGGCATCTCGTCCATGTTGTTCATTTCTGCTATTACGTACTGCGGAGTCTCATTTATGGACATATAGATTCTCCCGACGTATTCACCGACTATGCCGAGAACGAACAGGATCAGTCCTCCCATGACGAGCATTACGGCGATCATTGAACTCCAGCCTACAGGAATCGCAGGATACATGAGTTTACGTATTATGGTTACAACTGTCAGCAGCAGTCCTATCACTGCCGCACAGCTGCCTGCTATAGTCGCCATGCGAAGAGGCTTTATTGAAAAAGCCGTGAAGCTGTCCGACCATAGCGCGACGAGCTTTCTGAATGTATATGTTGTTCCGCCGGAGCTTCTTTCCCGCTCTTCCATAGGAACGTTTATGACTTTCGCCGAGCTTCGGAACAGAAGTCCGGAAATATACGGATAAGGACCTTTATACTTTGATATCTCATCAGCAACAAAGCGCTTGAAGGCCATGAAATTGCCCATCTGGATATCCTTCGGCTTATCGATGAGAAGGTTTGCGACAATACCGTTGAATACGCTTCCGATATTCTTGAAAAGGCTCTGCTTTTTCTTTCCGTATTCGGATATCGAAACATCATACCCGTTATACAGCGGTGCTATAAGGTCGCCCAATCGGTCCAGAGGACACTGTCCGTCATCATCAAGGAATACGCATATGTTTCCCCTCGAATGCTGAACGCCGGCGATCATCCCTGCATGCTGCCCGAAATTCTTCGCAAAACGGATAGCTCGTACTGAAGGATTATCCTGTCCCAAGCTTTTCAGTTTTTCATAAACATTATCCGGCGAGCAGTCATCAACCGCGATTATCTCGTAATCGCTGATATTCAGAGTGCCGCACTCTTTTACTATCTCATCCACCACCGCGCCGACGGTGTTCTCGCTTCTGTAGCAGGGGATTATGAAACTGAGTTCACACATGCCGTTCTCCTTTTTTGCCGTCTGCCGCATCATGAAAAAAATACCTGCTTTCGCCGACGCTCTTTTCGGAAGCTTCGGTCCACTTTGTCCTGTATATGCTGTCAGGCACTGTATCCCTCGTGATCAGCGCCCCAGAGCCTATGACGTTTCTTTCGGCTATCTTCACATGATCATGAACCGATGCATTGATTCCTATGAACGAGTTGTTTCCAACCGATGTACGCCCTGAAAGAACAACATGAGATGTGATGAACACATGATCCCCTATCACAGCATGATGTCCGACATGATTTCCGCTCCAAAGTATCGTATCCGACCCTATATGCGCATAGGGCTGGATGGTGTTGTCCTCGAGAATGAACACATTGTCTCCGAATGCATTGTCCTCATGCCAGCATGTGGCCTTGCTGCTTATGTATGTCGCAAGCTTATAGCCTCTTTTTTTGAATTCATGGTATTTCTCCTCTCTGACCGCATTCAGATGAGTATAGGCTATAGCAATGAACATCTCGTACGAATCCGGCGGGAAAACCTCCTCGACGTTTTCTGATGATACGAGCGGAAGATCGCAGAAGCTGTCGCTCTTCCTGTACTCCTTGTCAACGCAGAAACCGCACACTTCATATTCACTGTCAGCATCAAAATAGAATTTCACTATCTGGGCGAAATCATCCGCACCGAACACGATCAGTTTTTTCTGCTTCATATATCTCCTTCAGCAAGCTTCGCGATCCCGAATCCGGTCATCCCGTATTCGTTTCCGTTAAAAAGCATATAGCAGTCATCCCCGTATCTAAACACGGCAGGATAGCATATCATCTCACTGTCAAATCCATCCGGACTGACGGTAATTCCGGCTTCCTCATCCATCCTCTTCCATGTAATGCCGTCCTCAGAGCGCGCGTACCCTATCCTGTACTTATCGCCCCTGTGCGAGAACCACATATGATAGCCGTTCTTTCCCTTGATCACTGTCGGTCTTGATATCGCGTATTCGCTGTCATCGGCAAAATCGATTGCCACCTTGCCGTCACGCTTCCATTCGATTCCGTCAGAAGATTCGGCATACTTAAGATGATATCTGTGCTGCAGCTCGCCGTTTTCTATGCGCCATTCAACGCATGACAGATACCACATCCTATATATGTCTTCTTTTATTATCCACGGATTCGTACAAAAATGAGGCTCCCTGTACGTTCTGTCCACCACGGGGCCCTCATATTTTCTCGTAAAATGCTCACCATCCGAGCTTACTGCAAGTCCGATAGAGTTACGGAAAGGCACAGTCTTTCCGAGATTCCATCCGCAGTAATAAAGCCTGTACTCGTTATCAATTCTGCCTATCCAGGACATAAGAGCTCCGCTGTCATCGAAGCATCCGAGCCGGCCAGGGTACAGTACCGGTTCATGGCATATATCGGTTATCTTCAGACTCTCCATGTCGATGTCGAGCCGGAAAATATGCGACTGGTTGTTTTCATTCCTTGCGGAATAGAAAATCCTGCAGATGCTGTCCTTCCAATGTATCGCCTGGGGAACCGCAGCGCCGTGGAATCCGTCTATTATGCCTGTACTCGTATAGACAAAATCAGTTTTGTCCCATTTCACTTACAATCCCTCCATGCAATAATGCTCATCTTCTGACAAGCATAGTGAAATCATAAATCTCATAGTCGTGCAGAAGCGCAACGTTTCTTGAGAAATTCTTTTTGCAATGATCAAACAGAAACAGGGGATCCGCATAGTACAGATAATCCTGCATCCTGTCTGCATCCGAATACTTCGTCAAACAGTTGAACGCAAAGCCTTTTAAGGCATGCTCAGAAAACATCGTAATGGTTGAGAGGATGTAATCCTTCCACTCTTCCTCTGGAGTATCCTGCCTTACATTGAAAATCCCGCTGCTGACTATATAGTCATAAGTGCCTTCTATCGTGCTTCCGCACAGATACTCTCCGCCTTTCCTGATCTTCTTCGCTTTTTCGATTATCTCGCTGCTGACATCAATCCCGGTATATGACATGTTCTTGTATTTCTTCTCGAGCATGACCTGATAATCACCGAGCCCGCATCCGAAATCGCATATCGAAAAAGCCTCATCGGCATCCTCAGGGAGAAGCCTTGAAAGCTGCGCGAATCTTATATGCTGCGCATCTTCTGAATTCCAGTCCGCAGCCTGCGGCCCGTCCTGATGCTCCATGAATTTTTCCGTATAATATCTGTTCGCCTCATTAACTATCCGGTTGTCAGACATCTTACATCCTCCATCATTTTCATTCATAAGTCCATGCTCGGTAGTCCGTGCCTTCACGCCATCCCCAGACATATTTCCAGCTATCCGGTCCGGCGTTGCAGAGCAGATCGATGACAGAAACATAGTGATTGAACTCATCCGACTGCTGCGGATACTCCGGATATCCGTCGTATGATTTCCATCTCAGCTCAATGTTCTCTTTCCTGTAATCCTCGGGAATTATATAGTCCTTTGCCGCCGGCCCTGATTCGTAAATATCGGTTCCGATCGAATTAAGAAGACTCAGCATCCTCTCATGCTTCGCTCCGCGGGTTACATAATCCCTGCTGTCCGCGAATTCTGTCTTGATCCCCAGGTAATCCTTCGCGATCCGCTCGGTCAGATACATATCGAGTTCAAAAAGATATTCCCATTCATGATCGAGATAAACGTCCTTCAGAAGCGGCAGGACGTATTCAAAATGCGGGCATCTTCCGTACGCGAATCTGATCGTTTCGTAATGTACCTTCTGCCAGTCATGATCCGTCATCTTAACTTCGCAGATCAGACGGCTCGTATCTTTTCCGCACGGAACCGAAAGCCATTTCTCGCCGTTCGGAGTTATTATCTTATTTCTGTTTCTCCAGTCACGGACAGTGTACTGAACATCATTGTAGAACACAAAAAGATCGACATCATTTATCAGATCGAAGTAACCCTTCCAAGGTATGTAGTTGGGCTGATCGACTGCAACTATCATACGGGCTTTCCCTCCGTTAGGAAAAATTCGCGGATCGCCTCACACGTCTGGTCGACTTCTTCTTTGGTAATGCCATAGAACATCGGAAGTCTCAGCAGACGTTCGCTCTCAAGCGTCGTATGCTTATCCTCTCCGGAAAAACGTCCGTAACGGATTCCCGCAGGAGAAGAGTGAAGCGGTATATAGTGAAATACCGTGTTGATTTTCCCTTCCTTCAGATAGCTGATCAAATTGTCCCTCTCGGTGATATCCTTGACCTTGACATAGAACATGTGCGCATTATGAACGCATCCGTCAGGAACAACCGGCCGTTTCAGAAATCCTTCTTTCTCGAGTTCCTCAAGATTTCCGTAATACCTGTTCCACGCTTCCATCCTCGAATTCTCGATTTCATCAAACGCCTGAAACTGAGCGAAAAGATAGGCTGCGTTAAGCTCGCTCGGAAGATATGATGAACCGGCATCGATCCATGTATATTTATCTATCTCGCCACGATAGAACCTGCTTCTGTTCGTTCCCTTTTCACGTATTATCTCTGCCCTCTCGAGATTATCGGCATCGCGTATCAGAAGGGCTCCCCCTTCACCCATGGAAATGTTTTTCGTCTCATGGAAAGAAAGGCATCCGTATTCGCCGATCGTACCGCATGCCCTGCCTTTATAAGTGCTTCCGATCGCCTGTGCCGCATCCTCGATGACAGTAAGACCGTGACGCGCCGCAATATCCATAATAGTGTCCATCTCGCATGAAACACCCGCATAATGAACGCAGATTATCGCCTTGGTCTTATCAGTTATCGCATCTTCTATAAGAGTCTCGTCCATGTTCATCGTATCCGGACGGACATCAACGAATACCGGTACCGCTCCTCGCAGAACTGCCGCATCGGCCGTGGAAACGAACGTATAAGACGGCAGGATCACTTCATCGCCCTGCCCGATATCTGAAAGCATTACTGCCATTTCTGTAGCGTGCGTGCAGCTTGTCGTAAGCAATGCCTTTGAAACATTCAGTTTCTCTTCAAGCCATGCGTTGCACTTTTTCGTATATTTCCCGTCACCGCAGATTTTCCTGTCATTAACGGCATCCTGTATGTATCTTATCTCATCCCCGACAAACGGAGGCACATTGAACGGTATCATAGCTCTGACCTTTCATTTTCTGCATACGGAGTATATTATATCATACTTTTTCCGCTCACTGCATTATATGCAAAAAAAGTCCGCAAACATATTGTTTACGGACTTTACAGTCAGTAGCGAGGGAGAGACTTGAACTCTCAACCTCCCGGGTATGAACCGGACGCTCTAGCCAGTTGAGCCACCTCGCCATATGTCAGGAT
>JAILNQ010000086.1 GCA_024691425.1 Lachnospiraceae bacterium | reverse complement strand
GCGGCATCCTTAAGAAGAGCCATCATAGAACCTACTGCATGTATATCATCTGCGGTAACTATATTTCCGTTAACGTCATATGCAACTACCATCCTTGAAAGCCTTGAGCGCAGATCATCGAGATCCGAAGCAAGGCAGAGGATCGCCATTATCTCTGATGCTACGGTGATTACGAAATGGTCTTCCCTTACATATCCGTCGGCTTTACTTCCGAGTCCAACAACAATGTTGCGCAGAACTCTGTCGTTCATGTCCTCGCATCTTTTGAGCACGATGTTTCTCGTATCAATATTCAGCTCGTTGCCCTGCTGTATATGATTGTCGAGAAGTGCTGCGCACAGATTGTTAGCGCTCGTGATCGCATGAAAATCGCCGGTGAAATGAAGATTAAGCTCATCCATCGGAACAACCTGCGAATAACCGCCGCCTGCGGCACCTCCTTTAAGTCCGAAACATGGTCCGAGCGACGGCTCACGAAGAGCAAGCACTGCTTTTTTGCCGAGCCTGTTAAGGGCCATTGCAAGACCTATGCTCGTCGTTGTCTTTCCCTCGCCTGCCGGAGTCGGATTTATCGCCGTAACCAGCACGAGCTTTCCGTTTTTCTTACCTTCAAGGCTTCTTAAGTAATCTTCCGTTATTTTGCACTTATATTTCCCATAGAGCTCGATGTCATCATCCAAAAGCCCCATGCCGTGTGCGACCTCAGCTATAGGAAGCATCTGTGCTTCGCGTGCTATCTCGATGTCTGTTTTCATTGATGGTTTTTCTCCTCTAACAGTTCGTTGAACTGGTCAACGGTCATCAGTATCTGCCTCGGCTTCGTGCCTTCTTCGGCGCCGACTACTCCTTCATCGCAGAGCTGGTCCATTATGCGCGCTGCTCTGTTGAAGCCTACTCTGAATCTCCTCTGAAGCATGCCTATGCTCGCCTTATCCGATTCAATAACGGCAAGCCCTGCCGCCGCGAACAGATCGTCAAATGCGCCGTTAGGATCCACAAGCCCCGGGGATGAAGAGGATGCGCCTGAAGAAGCACCTGCTTCAACTTTTGACTGCGCTTCCTTATCATATACATCGCCATCCGTCTGGCCTTTCAGAAAATCGACAACGCGGGCTACTTCATCCTCGCCGACGTACGCGCCCTGCACTCTTGCAGGTTTGTTATAACCTCTCGGATAGAAGAACATGTCACCGTATCCGAGAAGACGCTCTGCTCCGGCCGCATCAAGTATCGTTCTTGAATCGACATTTGATGATACGGCAAAAGCGATACGGCTCGGCATATTCGCCTTGATAAGACCGGTTATGACATCAACAGACGGCCTCTGAGTTGCAATTATGAGATATATGCCTGCCGCTCTTGCAAGCTGCGCGAGACGGCATATCGATTCCTCGACTTCATTTTTGGCGACAAGCATGAGATCTGCCAGCTCATCTACGACAATTACGATCTGAGGCATCTTCTTCCCGTCCTCAGAAACCGACGGATCTGCAGTAACCAGTTCATTGTATGATTCAATATTACGGACCTTGACCGCTTCGAATTTTGTATAGCGGTTTTCCATTTCATTGACAGCCCAGGCAAGAGCGGAGCTCGCCTTCTTCGGATCGGTCACGACCGGTATGAGAAGGTGCGGGATGCCGTTATATACAGAAAGCTCAACCTTCTTCGGGTCGATCATGATGAGCTTAACTTCATCGGGTGCTGCTTTAAAGAGAATACTCATTATGAGCGTGTTCATGCATACCGATTTACCTGAGCCGGTAGCTCCTGCGATCATAAGATGCGGCATCTTTGAAATCTCAGTCACGACGTTACCGCCGGAAAGATCCTTTCCTACTGCGAAAGCAACTTTTGAATTCAGGTTTTTGAACTCTCTGCTCTCGATAAGCTCCCTGAAGTGGACCATTGAGCTCTCTTTGTTCGGAAGTTCTATTCCGACTGCTTTTTTCCCCGGTATCGGAGCTTCAATCCTTATATCCTTTGCGCCGAGGCTCATCATGATATCATCTGCAAGTCCGGTGATCTTCTTGACGGATACTCCGACCGGCATCTGAACTTCATATCTTGTGACTGCAGGTCCGCGCGATGACCCTAGGATCGTTATGTCAAGACCGAAGCTGGCAAGCGTTTCCTTAAGCTCCCTTGCAGTCTCATTAAGCTCTTCAGCAGGATTGCTTCTGTCTGATTTTCTGACTTCATTAAGAAGAGCAGGTGTCGGAAGCTTGAACTTCCCGCCTTTTTTTGCCTTAACGGCTTTTCCGCTCGCCGCAATATTCGGTTCAGGCGTGCTCTTTACGCTCTCCTTAGCAATATTTATGCAGTGCTCATTCTTCGGGCGCTGGCCGGGAGTGACAGACCTCGCATTTCTCTTGTCGAAAATCTCAGCGACATCACTGTAATCATCCTCGAACGTTTCCTCATCATCTACATAAATATCACGTTCGTAAGCCTCTGCCCTCGCCGCTTCATCCGCGCTTGAAAGAACGATTCTGTGGCTTGTCTTCACTTCAGGCTTCGGAGTTTCCGTCGGCTCGGGTTTTCCGAAAATCTCTTCTTCGCTAGCGCCTTCAAAGTAGCTTGTTATCTCTGTTACCTCACCGGAAAAATCACGCTTATCAAGCTTCGTGCCCGCCATTATCCCGCCAGGTGTTTCGACATCGGCCGGTTTATCAGGCTTTTTCACAGTGGAAACATATGAGTCCTGATTCTTATAGAATAAAGATTCGGGACCCTGCATTGCGCGCAGTTCCTCTTCAGGGATCACGCTCTCGCCGGGATATGTATAAGTATCATCCGCCTCTTCGTTAACAGGCTCGATCTCGTTAATGTCATCTACGGCGTCATAACCTACTTCCTTAATGTCAGAAGGTTTAGCTTTTTTAAGATCGCTGGCGGTAAAATTCATCCTTCCGGCATTTTCGGCCAGACGCTCCCTTGCCTTTTTTTCTCTTTCTTCAAGCTGCTCGGCCCGCTTCTTTTCCTGCTTCGCAACATGCCGGTTATGCTTGTCATTCCGCTTAGCCCAGCGTTCCATGTCGCGCTCTTCGCGCTCTATGCTGCGGACCTCATTAACCTTCCTGCGATACTCCATGTTGCGCTTTGCATCCGCGCTCAGAATCTTCGTGCCTTCTTTGATGCTGGTGAAGAACGATCTGTCAGTAAGAAGAACTATGCATATGATCGCAAGAACGATGATTATTACCACGGTTCCCGGAACTCCGAGGAATTTGCACAGGTATTTTGCCGCAACGCCTCCGATGAAACCGCCGTTCTTCGCTTTATCAGTGAAAAAATCCGAAAGCGACACGGCCGGCATATCTTTCGCAAATATAAGCTGTGCGCATATGCAGAACACGATCACCATCACAAGACTTGCCGAAAGTTTGATCTTGGCGACTTTCTCCCATTTGTTTGAAATGATGAACGCGCATACTGCGAAGAATATGAACGGGAAAAGAAATCCGACCATGCCGAAAAGCCCGATCAGCACTTTATGGACAACCTTTCCGAAAGAGCCGAGCAGACCGCAGCATCCGAGGAACATAAGAAGCGATACACCTATCGCCCCGAAAAGCAGTATCTCCTCGGCAATACCCGGATTATTGTTCTTTTTCCGATTTTTTCTGGACCTTGATGAGGTGCCCCTTCTCCCCCTTGAAGCCGTAGCCATATATACTCCCCTTCTTTAATTCAGATCAGCTTCTTTACGATGAAAGTGATTATAGATATAAGTCCTATCCCCGCGCAGTAATAAGCAAAGAATTTAAAATATCGGTTTACTACGATATTCATCAGGAACTTCAGCGCGAAATACCCGATAACGGCTGCTATCACCATTCCGAGCACATAACATCCGACATCTCCGCCCGTGATATTTTCACCGCCGAGATCAAAGAGCTCTAAAATAAGTGCTCCGAACACTGCCGGGATGCTCATGATGAACGAATACTTTGCGGCAAACTTCCTATCGAGTCCGCACAGAACTCCCGCAACTATAGTAACACCGCTTCTTGAAAGGCCGGGAAGAGTCGCAATCCCCTGGGCTGTTCCTATAGCAAATGCATCACCGTTGTTCATCTCCTTGAGCTTCTTCTCACCGTCCGCCAAAAAGTCCGACAGAAACAGGATAAGGCCGGTGCATATAAGGCATATCCCGGTAACGAGAAGATTTCCTGATGTGAACTCAACTATGTTCTTCATCAGCACTCCTATAATGCCTGTAGGAACCGTTGAAATAATGAGCAGAAGCACAAACTTGCGGTACGCAGATGAAATGACTCTTACATACTCCGGGGATTTCCCGCCGGACAGGCTCCTTCCGAAAGCCGCAATATTATAGAAAACATCCCTGCATATTCCGATGAATTCAAGAACAAGCTTGAACACATCTTTATAGAAAACGGCTACTATAGCAATGAGCGTCGCAAAATGAAGAAGAACATCAAAGAGAATGCTCTCGCTCTCCATTCCGAAAAGCCCTTTAATGAGCCCTAGATGGCCTGATGAGCTGACGGGCAGGAACTCCGTAATGCCCTGTATGAATCCCATCAGAACGGCTTTTAAAATATCCATGTCAAATCCTTCCGCGAATATATGTCATATCCTGCAAAAACCCGAAATATTATATCAGAAACCGCCTGTTTTTTCAACGTCTGCGCTTATTTCTCTTTCTTACGGGAGCGTGATAATACTTGAGGTTTTCCTGCTCAAAATAAGTGCACGAGAATACCGATACAGAAAGCGCAGGAACACTTATCCTGATCGAGTACTGCCTGCCGTCGCATTCGTCTTCCTTCGATCTCTTCACGCGCAGGTTATTGTTGCCCCTTCCGCCGAACGCCGCGTCCTCCGTTGAGAATATTTCTTTGTACTTTCCTGAGAAGGGAACTCCGATCTTGTAATCATTACGGTCTATGTCCGCGAAGTTGCATACAATAAGCACGCAGTTTCCGGCTTTATCCTTTCTGAGGAAGACGATTATCGTCTCGTTCGCCGATATGTTGTTTATCCACTCGAAACCGTCCACATCATTATCAAGCTCATAGAGCGCGGGCGTGCTCTTGTAGAAACGCGTCAGGGCCTTTATGAAATTGTTGATGTTGATATGGTCATCATACTTGAGAAGGTCATGCTGTACACTTCTTGCTTCGCTCCATTCATCCCACTCTCCTATGTCCATGCCCATGAACAGCAGCTTCTTGCCCGGATGAGTGAACATATAGCCGAGAGAAAGTCGCAGATTGGCAAACTTCCGATCCCGCTCCCCTGGCATCTTCGAAAGCAGGGAAGCTTTGCCGTGAACAATCTCGTCATGCGAGAAAACAAGAATGAAGTTCTCGCTGTACGCATATATCATAGAGAACGTCAGCTCATGATAATGGCCGCTGCGGTAAAGCGGATCGAGTCTGATGAATCCGAGAAAATCATTCATCCAGCCCATATTCCACTTATAGTCGAAGCCGAGTCCGTCATCCTCAACATCTCCTGTCACCTTAGGCCATGCGGTCGATTCCTCTGCTATCATGAGCGCGCCTGTGTTCATCTTACGGTTGATCGAATTCAGATGACGGAGCATCTCAGAAGCCTCAAGATCTTCATTTCCGCCGTATATGTTCGGTATCCACTCGCCGCCTCTTCTTCCGTAATCAAGATAGAGCATGGATGCGACAGCGTCCATCCTAAGTCCGTCTGCATGGTATTTCTTTATCCAGAACAGCGCATTAGCGATCAGATAGTTCGAAACCTCGCTTCTGCCGTAATTAAAGCAGAGCGTACCCCAGTCAGGATGATATCCGCGCCTCGGATCCTGGTGTTCATACAGGCATGTGCCATCGAAATTCGCAAGGCCATGGGCATCTCTCGGAAAATGAGCGGGTACCCAGTCGAGAATGACACCTATTTCTGCCGCATGCATCTTATCCATGAAACGCATGAAATCCTCAGGCGTTCCGTAACGCGATGTCGGCGCATACATGCCGATAACCTGATATCCCCACGATTCATCATAAGGATGCTCCATGACCGGCATAAGTTCAACATGGGTATATCCCATCTCTTTTACGTAAGGGATGAGTTCATCCGCAAGTTCAGTCCAGTTCAGGAAATCCCTGCCGTCATCCGGTTTCATGAAGCTTCCCGGATGTATCTCATATATTGATAAAGGCTTGTCTTTCCTGTTGAGCTCTGCCCTGTTATTTACAAATTCATCATCATTCCATCTGTATGTGTCAATATCAAAAACAACCGAAGCCGTCTCGGGACGAAGCTCAGCAAAATATCCGTATGGATCCGCTTTCAGGCTTATCATCCCGCCCTTCAGCTTGAGCTCGTATTTATAATTATCTCCCTGGCGGACGCGCGGTATGAATATCTCGAATATACCTGAATCCCCCAGCCTTCTCATCTGGTGGCACCTTCCGTCCCATCCGTTGAAATCGCCTACAACAGAAACCCTCACGGCATTCGGAGCCCAGACTGCGAAATTCACGCCCGATATGCCTTCAGTCTTCCTGACATGCGCACCCAGATACTCATAGATGTCATAGCATATTCCCGAAGAGAACGCCTTCAGAGTCTTCGCGTCTATAGCTGATCTGAACCTGTAAGGATCCTCGGCAATGAATGTATCCTTATCCTTCGTGACTTTGAACTTGTACGAAATCTTCGATTTCGTTACGGACCTGATAAGAACAGAGAAAAATCCCTCCTCGTCCATCATGTCCATCTTATATTCCTTTTTTCCTGTAATAACGCTGCATTTATCGGCACCGGGAATGAAACAGGATATCATCCATCCGCCTTTAACGTAATGAGCCCCTAAGTACTCATGCGGATTATCCTCCTCAGAGTAGACGATCTGCTCTACTCTTGCCCAGTCCATCATCTTATACAGTTTCTTATCCATAACACGCTCCGTAATATATTATATGAACCGGTTCACATGATTCCCGGTTCTATTTCATGGATGAACAGGCCGCTCCGCAGTTTCGGCTCGAACCACGTAGATTTAGGCGGCATCAGAAGATTTGCATCCGCGACCGAAAACAGTTCGCCGATGCTTGTCGGATGCATAGAAAAAGCTATACTGCAGTCGGATTTCACCCTTCGCTCAAGCTCGGATAAGCCTCTTATTCCTCCGACGAAGTCTATCCGCTTATCGGTCCGAGGGTCTTTGATGCCAAAAAGAGGCTCTAGAACATTTTTCTGAAGGACAGATACATCAAGTCCTTCAACGGCTCCGTCAGGAATTATCTCCGGCGAAAAAGAAAGCTTATACCAAGAATCTTCAAGGAATATGCCTACGGTTCCTTTCTCTTTTGGAGAGTAAGCGCTGCCTTTCTTCTCAAGCGTCCCGAGCTTTGAAAGCTCAGAAAGCATCTCATCCGGCGAATATCCGTTAAGGTCCTTTAATACACGGTTATAATCCATTATCATGAGCTCATCATCAGAGAAAAGAACCGAAAGAAAATAGTTGAATTCCTCACTTCCGTCATAGTCCGGAAACTCTTCTCTTCTCTTAAGTCCGACCTTTACTGCGGAAGCGCATCTGTGATGTCCGTCGGCAATGTATATGCTGTCCGTCTCAGCAAATGCCTTTTCTATTCCGGCTATATACTTATCTTCCCTTATGATCCATACTCTGTGGCTAATGCCGTCGTTTGCGGTAAAATCATACAAGGGCTTTTGCTGTTTGACCACAGAAATGATGTCCTTGATATCATCCCTTCTGCGATAAGCAAGGAAGATCGGGCCGGTCTGGGCGCTCAGCGCATCGACATGCTTTATCCTGTCGACTTCCTTATCCGCTCTTGTATTCTCATGTTTCTTTATAACGCCTGAAACATAGTCGTCAATCGATGCGCATCCTACGATTCCGGTCTGACTTCTTCCGTCCATGACAAGTTCGTAAATATAGAAACTCGGTTCGGAATCCTGAATGAACGTATTATCCTCAAGCCTTTTCCTCATCAGAGAATGAGCTTTCCGGTACACACGTTCATCATACGTATCTATTTCATCATCAAGCTGAGTTTCAGCCCTGTCTATGCATAGAAAAGAAAGCGGTTCTCTTTTTGCTTCCGCTTTAGCTTCACTGCGGTTATAAACATCATAAGGAAGCGCCGCGACTCTTGCCGCGACATTCTCCCCCGGCCTTATCGCCCGGAAAGGTCTGACTTTTGCCATTTTGTCCTCCAAAAACAACCAGAATCTACAATATGTTGTGCCGTCCGCAAAAAAATCTACATCATTTACGGCTTTTCTATTTTACCTAATATGTCCCTGCTTTGACAATAACTAAAGGTAATGATAGTATAAATGCCGGAATGTAACATTTTTACTGATGAATACGGAGGTAGTCATGACAGCCGAAGATATGGAATTCCTCAGAAGAATAAATGAATTTGCAGAAAAAGAACTGGGGGACATAGACCCCCAGAAGACTCATGTCTCAGAGCAGCTGCTAAAGCTCCGTCCGATAATGCAGACTCTGGCCATGGAATATAAGATGAACGTTGAGGACGTTTTTATTAAATACATGGATCTCGCCAGCGAAGCGAACGTTGCTGCCGATGCTTCTTTCAAGGAAAAGTACGGCGAGAATGATGTCATGGACTTTCCCGTCTGATCAGGAAAGCTTCCCGCTGAGATATTTCAGAAGATCCGCCCTTGTAGTGGATTTCAGCACATATCCGTCGGGTTTCAGCGCCATTACGCGCTCGACGGCTTCTTTTGTCCCAAGTCCCGTAAGGAATATGACCGGTATTCTGTAAGTCGCCGGATCCTGTTTCAGCATCTGGAACACCTGCGGTCCGTCTACGACCGGCATCTCATAGTCGAGAAGAATCAGATCGATCTTTTCATTCTCAGGAACTTTAAGAAGAAAGCTTATCGCCTGCATTCCAGCAGTAACGATGTCCACACGATAGTCGCTCTTTATCCATTCCCTTACCATTTTGGCATAAGACGGATCGTCATCAACTATGAGTATCCTCTTCTTTCCCTCCGATGTTCCAGTACCGCTTATCGTTTTTTCTATCATCGGACGCAGAACGTCCATTTCCACCGGTCTGTCAAGCCACTCAAAACCCTTGATGACAGGGACAAAAGTCAGAAGGTCGCGATGATATTTCGCCTCACCTATGAGTATCATTTTTGCTCCGGCCGAGTTGATCATTTCGCAGATGTTCGTCAGCGTCTTTATCTTGACACTGTCATCGAGAAGATCCGTGGGAAGATAAGCAATGAAAACATCCGTATCCCCTGCATGTTCGCGGATCCGTTCAAAATCTCCATCCATGATGGAAACTTCATAACCGATGTCATTCAGCTTTTTCTCAATGCCCTTTACAACAACGCTGTACTGGAAAACGGCAATGGCGATTTTTTTTGGCTTGTCATCCATAAACTGTCTCCTTAGATCCGGAACTTACAACTACTTTATAACGCGGACGCGGATAACACCATCGATCGCATTGAGCTTGTCGACATATTCCTGTGTGATTTCTGAATCTATGTCGATCATCGTATATGCGTATTCTCCCTTTGAAGAATTGACCATGTCAGAAATATTGATTCCGGCTTCAGAAAAAACTCCTGAAAATCTCGTGATCATGTTGGTGACGTTCTTGTGATGTATGGTCACTCTTCCGCCGGTCTGGCAGACACCCATGTCGGCCTTCGGATAGTTCACGGAATTGACGATATTTCCGTTCGTCAGATAATCGACCATCTCCTTGACCGCCATCTTTGCGCAGTTGTCTTCTGATTCCTCGGTTGATGCACCGAGATGAGGGATCACTATGCAGCCTTCGGCATTTGCGGTGACCGGATTCGGAAAATCGGAAACGTACTTTGCGATCTTTCCCTTTTTGATCCCCTCAACAACTGCCTTCTCGTCGCACAGAAGATCTCTTGCGAAGTTGAGCAGTATAACGCCGTCCTTCATCTTATTGATGGCTTCCTCATTGATCGTATTCTTCGTCGAATCCATCAGCGGCACATGGATCGTGATGATATCACAGTTTGCATATATGTCATCGACTGAAAGAACATGCTTGATATCCCTTGAAAGATTCCATGCCGCATCAACGGAAATATAAGGGTCATATCCGTATACCTCCATTCCGAGATGCTTAGCCGCATTCGCTACTCGAACACCTATAGCACCGAGGCCGATGATACCGAGTTTCTTGTCCATCACTTCTATGCCGGCGAAATTCTTCTTTTCCTTTTCAGCAAGTTTTGCGATATCGGGATTTTCACAATTGGCTTTTACCCAGTTGATGCCGCCTACGATATCACGGCATGCGAGAAGCATACCTGCGAAAACGAGCTCCTTAACGCCATTTGCATTAGCACCGGGTGTATTGAACACAACGATTCCCTTTTCGGCGCATTTTTCGAGCGGAATATTATTGACGCCCGCGCCTGCTCTTGCTACGCACAGAAGCTTTTCAGGAAGATCTATGTCATGCATCGAAGCGCTTCTGACAAGCACTCCGTCCGCATCTTTTATTTCTTCTGTTTTCTCGAAACGGCTGTCAAAGCCGTCAAGTCCGACCTGCGCGATCGGATTAAGGCATGTATACCGGAACATTATGAATTCTCCTTTTCAAATACTTTCATGAACTCAACAAGCTTTTCAACGCCCTCAATAGGCATAGCATTGTACATGCTCGCCCTCATACCGCCTACAGTCTTGTGACCTTTGAGGTTGATGAACCCTGCATCTGCCGCTTCTTTGATAAATTTTGCATCAAGATCCGGATTGCCGGTAACGAACGGAGCATTCATGAGAGACCTTGAAGCCTTCTCAACAGTACCTTTGAACATTTCTGAAGAGTCAAGAAAATCATAGAACACTTTTGCCTTCTTCTCATTGCGCTCTTTCATTGCGGTAAGCCCGCCCATTTTCTTGATCCACTTGAACACCTTTCCGCAAATATAGATCGTATAGCAGGGAGGCGTATTATAAAGCGACAGAGCGTCGGCCTGTGTCTTCCACTTGAGAAGCGTGGGCGTTCCTGGAAAAACATCATCTGTAATGAGATCTTCCCTTACGATCGCGATAACGCACCCCGCAGGTCCGACATTCTTCTGCACACCGCCGTAGACTACGCCGTATTTCGTAACATCCATAGGCTCAGAAAGGAAACATGAGCTTACATCTGCAACCAATGTCTTTCCCTTCGTGTTCGGAAGCTCTTTATATTTCGTTCCGTAAATAGTATTGTTCTCACATATATATACATAGTCCATATCATCCGTTATCGGAAGATCGCTGCAGTCAGGAATATAGGAGAACGTCTTGTCGGCCGATGAAGCAAGCTCAACTGCTTCTCCATAGATCTTTGCCTCTGCAAAAGCCTTCTTGGCCCACTGTCCCGTAATGATGTATCCGGCTTTTCTGTTCTTCATAAGGTTCATCGGAACCTCCGCAAAAAACTGCGAAGCACCGCCCTGAAGGAACATTACCTTATAATTCTCGGGAATGCTTAAAATATCGCGGATGTCCGCTTCGGCTTCTTTGATGATCTCATCAAAAACCTTCGAGCGGTGTGACATCTCCATTACCGACTGGCCGCTTCCTCTGTAGTTAAGCATCTCATCTGCAGCTTCTTTGAGGACCTCCTCGGGTAAAACTGCGGGACCTGCGGAAAAGTTATATACTCTTTCCAACTTCTTCTCCTCCTATCTGCTTAAATCATCAGCATCGAACACTTCAGATATGGCAGCACCCGGTGAAACCATCGGGAATACCTTATCATCACTGTCAATGACACATTCTATCATAACGGGCGCATTCATTTCAATCGCCTTTGAAAGAGCCGGAACCACTTCTTCCTTCTTAGTGACCCTTATCGCCTCGCATCCTAAGCCCTCTGCTACCTTGCAGTAATCAACTTTGTCGGTGAGAACGGTATTCGAATATCTCTTTTCGTAAAACAGGGTCTGCCACTGGCGTACCATGCCGAGAACCGAGTTATTGATCACTATCTGGATTATCGGAATATTAAAACGGCTTGCCGTCGCGAGCTCATTCATATTCATCCTGAAACATCCGTCGCCACCTATGTTGCATACTATTTTGTCCGGACGTCCGACTTTTGCTCCTATGCAGGCACCGAGGCCGTATCCCATTGTTCCGAGCCCGCCTGAAGAAAGGAACGTACGCGGAGCGCTGTACTTGTAATACTGAGCCGCCCACATCTGATGCTGGCCGACGTCAGTCGTTATTATGGCCTCGCCCTTCGTGACCTCATAGAGTTTTTCTATCACATACGGACATGTGAGCCTGCTCTTATCATACGACAGAGGATACTTCTCCTTGAGCTCGGCGATATGTCCTGTCCATTCCGGATTCGAATGCTGCGAAAGCTTTCCGCCTAGTATAGTAAGAACTTCTTTGACATCACCCATTATGCATGCGGTCGTCTTAATGTTCTTGTTTATCTCGGCCGGATCGATATCTATATGAAGAACTTTGGCCTTGGATGCGAACTTTGATGCATTTCCGATGACGCGGTCAGAGAACCTTGCTCCTATAGCGATAAGAAGATCGCATTCACTGACTCCGAGATTGGAAGCCTTCGTTCCGTGCATACCGATCATTCCAGTGTAGAGGCTGTCATTTCCGTCAAAACCGCCCTTGCCCATGAGCGTATCGCATACCGGTGCATCAATCTTGTGAGCAAATTCCGAAAGCTCTTTTGAAGCTCCTGAGATAACAACTCCTCCGCCTGCATAAATGTAAGGCTTCTTTGATTTTTCAATAAGCCGGAGCGCATTCTCGATATCCTTATCAGTGTACCTCTTCGGAATCTCGCGGACAAAAGGCTCCTTTTTCGTGTATCTGCATTTTGCTGCGGTAACATCTTTTGTGATGTCCACAAGAACCGGTCCCGGTCGTCCTGATCTTGCGATCGCAAAAGCCTTCCTTAATGTATCCGCGAGCTTCGTCACATCTTTAACGATGTATCCGTGCTTTGTTATAGGCATGGTAACACCTGCGATATCCACTTCCTGGAACGTATCTTTTCCGAGAAGGGGCAGATTGACATTGGCGGTTATCGCTACAAGCGGAACTGAATCCATATATGCGGTAGCTATTCCGGTGACAAGGTTCGTCGCACCCGGGCCGCTCGTAGCCATGACAACACCGACTTTTCCGGTTGCCCTTGCGTATCCGTCGGCCGCATGAGCAGCACCCTGTTCATGGCTCGTGAGAATATGCTTTATCCTGTCGCTGTATTTATATAATTCATCATAAATGTTCAGAATTGTTCCGCCGGGATATCCGAATACAGTATCAACTCCCTGCTCTAAAAGGCATTCCATTACAATCTGTGAACCGGTTAATTCCATGATTTTCTCCTTTATGAACTGTCTAATCAGCTTTAAGCACGGCGCCTTTGTCACCGCTGGTTACAAGCTTTTCATATCTTGCGAGATATCCTGTCGTAACCTTAGGCTCACGAGGCGTCCATTTAGCGCGTCTTTCGGCCATTTCCTCATCAGAAACCTTAACCGAAAGAGATGTTTTGGGAATATCAATGCATATGATATCGCCCTCTTCAATGAGCGCTATGGGCCCGCCAACTGCGGCTTCAGGTGATACATGCCCTATGGATGCACCGCGGCTCGCGCCGGAAAATCTTCCGTCAGTGATGAGGGCTACGCTCTCGCCGAGACCCATTCCAGCTATCGCAGAAGTAGGATTCAGCATCTCTCTCATGCCGGGACCGCCTTTAGGTCCTTCATATCTTATTACGACAACATCTCCGTCAACGATCTTTCCGCCTTTGATCGCTGCAATCGCATCTTCTTCACAGTCAAAAACTCTTGCCGGGCCTTCATGCACTAACATGCTCTCGGCAACTGCGGATCTTTTAACAACCGAGCCGTCAGGGGCGATGTTTCCTGAAAGTACGGCGAGTCCGCCGGTTGCGGAATAAGGGTTGTCCATAGGCCTGATGACCTCAGGATTCTTATTGACGCATCCGCTTATGTTCTCGCCTAAAGTCTTACCGGTAACAGTCATGCAGTCAGTGTTCAGAAGTCCTGCGTCAGCTAGCTGCTTCATTACCGCATGAACACCTCCGGCCTCATTGAGATCTTCCATGTATGTCGGGCCGGCAGGCGCAAGATGGCAAAGGTTCGGAGTTCTCTTAGAAATTTCGTTGGCCATCTTTATGTCAAAATCAAATCCGATCTCATGAGCTATAGCCGGAATATGAAGCATCGAATTCGTTGAGCATCCGAGAGCCATATCGACCGTCAGCGCATTCATTATCGAATCTTTTGTAATGATGTCGCGGGGTTTTATATTCTTTCTGAAAAGCTCCATTACGGCCATGCCCGCATGCTTTGCAAGGGCAAGTCTTTCAGAATAAACGGCAGGTATCGTGCCGTTTCCTGCAAGTCCCATTCCGAGAGCTTCAGTTAAGCAGTTCATCGAATTCGCAGTGTACATTCCGGAGCATGAACCGCATGTAGGACAGACTTTGCGCTCAAATTCGAGCACGTCCTCATCAGTCATCTTTCCTGCCGCCTGCGCGCCGACTGCCTCGAACATAGAAGAAAGACTTCTCTTCTTTCCTTTAACGTGGCCTGCAAGCATCGGTCCTCCTGAAACGAAAACAGTCGGAACGTTGATCCTTGCTGCCGCCATGAGGAGTCCGGGAACATTCTTGTCGCAGTTAGGTACCATAACGAGCGCATCGAACTGATGAGCAAGCGCCATGCATTCCGTAGAATCTGCAATAAGATCGCGGGTAACAAGGGAATACTTCATTCCGATATGTCCCATCGCTATTCCGTCGCAAACGGCTATAGCAGGAAATACAACAGGTGTTCCGCCTGCCATGGCGACACCCATCTTAACGGCCTCCACGATCTTATCAATGTTCATGTGGCCGGGAACAATTTCATTATAAGAACTGACTATGCCCACAAGAGGCCGCTCGAGCTCCTCCTGCGTGAATCCAAGAGCGTGAAAAAGAGACCTGTGCGGCGCTTGAGCGCTGCCGACTTTTACTGCATCGCTTTTCATAGATAAATCCCTCCTGATTTTTTAAAAAGGATGTCCTAAGCGGACATCCTTAAATGTACAATGATATATTAAGGATCAGTCAGTCGCTGCAGCATCCTCGGGTTTCTCGACCTGCGTGATCGCGCTTTTCTGCATGGGAATGCGGCAGTTCTTATTATTGCCGAATTCAACGATAACCGTATCATCAGTAACATCAATGACGACTCCGTAGAACCCGCTCGTCGTAAGAACCGAATCACCCGGTTCCATTGTCGACAGAAGCGCTTCCATCCTCTTCTGCTCCTTTTTCTGGGGTCTTATCATAAGAAAATAAATGGCAACACCGAAAATCGCGATATAACCCACCATCATCAGTATGCTGCTCGTACCGCCGGCTGCTGCCTCTGTCAGAATGATTGAATTCATGATTTTCCTCCATGTTCTTTACTTGCGTATGTACTATCATACAGTACATAAATAGATGTTTCAAGGTTATTTTTCATTATCTTCTGCCATGCCGTCAAGTTTGCTCTTCATATATGAGGCATAACATCCGTTATCGAGTGCATCCCTTATCTCTTCCATCATCTTATTGTAGAAATAAAGATTGTGCATGACGCACAGACGCATTCCGAGCATCTCTTTAGCCTTGAGCAGATGTCTTATGTAGGCTCTTGAGTATCTCCTGCATGTCGGGCAGCCGCACCCTTCTTCGATGGGAGAATCATCGAGCTCATACTTCGCATTCATGAGCCTGACCGTACCCTTGTTCGTGTAAAGATGCCCATGCCGGCCGTTTCTCGTCGGATATACGCAGTCAAAGAAATCTACCCCGCGCTTTACACCTTCAAGTATATCTCTGGGCGTTCCTACGCCCATAAGATAAGTAGGCTTGTCCTTCGGAAGGTAAGGTACGACCTCATCGATTATGCTGTACATCACCTCATTCGGCTCTCCTACGGCAAGCCCTCCGATCGAATAACCCGGAAGGTCAAGCTCTGAGATCGTCTTTGCATGTTCTATTCTTATGTCAGGGAAAATAGCTCCCTGATTGATCCCGAACAGCATCTGCTCATGGTTTATCGTATCCTCAAGCAGATTCAGCCTGTTCAGTTCATCCCGGCAGCGGATGAGCCATCTCGTAGTCCTGTCAACGGAGTCCTGTACATACTGCCGCTCTGCAAGCGATGACGGGCATTCATCGAATGCCATTGCTATCGTGCTTCCTAGATTCGACTGGATCTGCATCGACTGCTCCGGCCCCATGAATATCTTGCGGCCGTCAACATGAGAATTGAAATATACGCCTTCTTCTTTGATTTTTCGAAGGGATGAGAGGGAAAATACCTGGAAGCCGCCGGAATCAGTCAGGATAGGTCTGTCCCAGGCCATGAACCGATGAAGTCCACCGAGCTTTTTTATGACCTCATCACCCGGACGGACATGAAGATGATATGTATTTGATAGCTCTATCTGACAGCCGAGCTCATAAAGATCCTCGGAAGAAACTGCTCCTTTGATCGCCGCCGCAGTACCGACGTTCATGAAGACCGGCGTCTGCACGGTGCCGTGGAATGTTGTAAATTCGCAGCGTTTAGCCGCACCTTCAGTCGCAAGAATCCTGTACATCAGTATCCGCCCTTCAGAAATTCTTCGAGGCAGATTCCTTGCTCAGTGATGTATTTCGAATACTTCGTTCCGACATATCTGAAGTGCCACGGTTCATAAACTATTCCGGTGATCTCTTCCTTTCCGGAAGGATATCTGAGGATGAAACCGTAATCAGCAGCATTTTTTGCAAGCCAAATACCCGCTTCAGTTTCTCCGAATCCATCATCCATCGCAGTATAGCTTCCGGTCAGGATATCGAGTGCTAAACCTATGTGATGTTCGCTCGTTCCGGGCACAGTCACGTTCATCGAGCCGATCCTGTAGGCTTCAAGATATGTCATCCCGTCTTTCATGAGTTTGTTTATCTTATTGTTGAAAAGCGTCTTCTGCCTGTCGTACGATCTGTAAGCGCTGCATATCATAAGATCAACGCCGTCAGCTGCTGCGGCATCCATCATCTTATAAATGTCGTTGATTATCCGTCTGTCCGCATACATGGAACCGTTTATGTTCGCAAGTTCAGGCTCGAACCCTTCAGGCACCGGATTCTGCTTGTTGACGAGCATAAGGCGCCAGTCATCAGGATCCGGAACAAGCTCATCGGATTCATCAACCGCATCATCTTCCGCCATGTCAGAAGCATCATCATCTTCACTATCGAGAGCGGCCTCTTTTGCTTCCTCATCTTCTTCCTCTTCCTGTTCGATGAGGCCGTTCCTCTTGAGCTTTTCAAGATACTCCCTGATATCTTCCCTATCGGCGGCCTTTTCCTCACCGGCAAGAAAATCATCTGCGGTCATGTAATCCATATCAGAAGATACGGCTGCAACATATCTGATATTGACATTCTTCTTAATGCCCTCTTCAGATTCTCCGGATCCGGGCATGCAGACGATGATTCCTCCCGCAAGAGCGAGAAGATACACAGCTGTTATGAACTTGTCGATGTAATAGGTCAGAGGTTTCATATTCTCTTAGTAATGATGCAGTTGCCGCTCGGAACTTTAACGAACGGTCCGTTAAGAACTATAGTGTTGTCTTTCAGGTTCAGCGTCAGGAAGCTCATGGTGTTTGACTCGTGATTCAGGCTGACGATATGATTTGAATCCGGGAAGAAGGCCACATCCTTCGGATAATCTCCCGAAACCGGAAGGTTGAATCTCTTCTCAAGATGACCTGTCTTCTCATCGATCTTATAAAGCGTGACGCTGTTTCCGCCTGCAACCGAGCACAGAAGAAGCTTATGGTCAAAAGAGAACTTCATGGCGCATGAAATGCTCCCGGACGTACGGTAGTCCTCATTCAGAGTTGAAACAGAGTCTATCTTTTCAAAATCAGGTTCGGATCCGTTGCATGAATATGAATAAACATCGACTTTGTTCGCCATTTCATGAATTATATAAGCGAACTTTCCGCTCTTGTGGAACTTGATGTATCTCGGTCCGCTGTCCTGATCGCAGTGGATCATGTCTTTGAACTTGAGTTTACCCGTAGATGGATCAAACGAGAAAATCTTGACCTGGTCCATTCCGATATCGCATACGCACAGGAACTTATTATCCCTCGTCATCTTGACGCATGTGACATGCGGGAGGAACGAACGCTCTATGATGCTTCCGAGTCCTGCGGAGAAAACCTCGTCGGTGATCTCTCCTGCCGAGCCGTCATCATTGATTTTCAGAACAGTGACTTTCGCGTCATGATATCCTGCAACGAAGAGATACCTGTCCTCGTAGTCGGTCGACAGATAGCATCCGCGCATTCCGTTTATCGAAGCAGACCCGATATTCTCGAGAAGGCCGTCAGGTTTGATCCTGTAGCTTTCAACTCCGAAATCAGTTATGGCGTACATGAACTGGCCGTTGTGAGCTATTGTCAGATATGAGGAGTTGGTGATCTTGACCTCATCCTTCGGAGTAAAACGCCCTTTCTCAACGTCAACGTCAAAAATATAAATACCCTTGTCGGCATTTCTCGTATATGTGCTTACATATGCGACATATCTATCCTTTGACTTTGACTCTGAAGTGCTTTTTTTTGCGCTCTTATTTACAGTTTCTTCTTTATTGCTTTTTGTTCTGCTTTCTGCCATGGTTTTCCGCTCTCAAGATAATTTCTTATAAAAATACATACACAGTTATTTTCCGCTTATTACCGATTGTTGTCAACCGCTATATGTTGTTTGCCGGCATGATAAACAACAATTATCGGAATTTTAAGAAACATCTTTAATTTAATGCACATATACTGTATAATTTCCATTACTGTATGTCATCCGGAGGTCGCATGATTGAGCAAGAAGCTTATTGAACTTAAGAATATTTCCAAATCATTCGGCAGCACACTCGTCCTCGACGAGCTTAATCTCTATATACGTGAAAATGAATTCGTAACCCTTCTCGGACCGTCAGGCTGCGGCAAGACAACGATCCTCCGTATCATCGGCGGATTCGAAACGCCTGATGTGGGAAGTGTTTTTTTTGACGGCGAAGACATAACAAAGCTTCCTCCGAACCAGCGTCAGCTTAATACAGTTTTCCAGAAATATGCTCTTTTCTCGCATATGACAGTTGCAGACAATATCGCTTTCGGACTGCGCATTAAAAAGAAAAGCAGCAGCTACATCGAAGAAAAGATAAAATATGCTCTTGATCTCGTTAATCTTCCGGGGTATGAGAACCGCATGCCCGACTCTCTCTCCGGCGGTCAGCAGCAGCGTATCGCCATTGCACGAGCGATAGTCAATGAGCCCAAAGTACTTCTTCTTGACGAGCCTCTCGGCGCGCTCGACTTAAAGCTCCGCCAGGAAATGCAGTACGAGCTCATCAGACTCAAGAACGAGCTCGGGATAACATTCATATACGTTACTCACGATCAGGAAGAAGCCCTTACAATGTCCGACACTATTGTTGTCATGAACCAGGGCTACATTCAGCAGATAGGAACTCCGGAGAGCATCTATAACGAACCGACCAATGCTTTTGTCGCGGATTTCATCGGCGAGAGCAATATCATCGACGGCATCATGCTTAAGGACAGGCTCGTTCAGATAGGCGGGGTGAGCTTCGAATGCGTTGATACCGGATTCGGGATTAACGAACCGGTCGATGTCGTGATCCGGCCTGAAGATGTGGAACTCAAAGATCCCGAAGGCGGAATGACAACCGGAACTGTCACATCGATAATATTCAAGGGAGTTCATTACGAGATTCAGGTCGAGAGCGCCATCGGGATCAACTTCATGGTACAGACGACACAGAACTTCCCGATCGGCTGCCATGTCGGGATCAGCGTAATTCCCGACAATTTCCAGATAATGCACAAACCTCAGTCAGAGGACGAGGAGATAATGAGCGCAGAGGATTACTCTGCAGGTAATGCCGTATGAACCGTAAAAAAATACAGGTGCTTTCAATTCCATATGTCATCTGGATCATCGGATTCACTGTGATTCCTCTTCTGTTCGTGTTCGCAAAAGCCGTAACTTCTCCACAGGGGGCTTTCACGGCAGGCAATCTCATTGCGATTTTTGACCCTGTGCACAGAAAGGCGCTGTTTCTTTCAATAGAGCTGGCTTTCATCAGTTCTATTCTTTGCATACTCATTTCCTATCCCGTAGCACTCATACTCAGGTCCTCAAAGATCCGGAATAAAAAAATTATTCTCTTCGTAATGATACTTCCCATGTGGATGAACTTCATACTCCGTATTCTGGCTATACAGATGCTGATCTCAAAAAACGGACTGATCAACCATTTTCTTTCCCTGCTGGGGCTCGGCAAGATATCTATTATCAATACAGAAGCCGCGATCATAATCGGCATGGTATACGACTATCTTCCTTACATGCTTCTTCCGGTGCTCAACTGCGTTCTCGCGATACCGGATGATATAATCGAGGCCTCAAAGGACCTCGGCGCTAACAGGTTCACTGTACTTACGAAAATCCTCATACCTCTTTCGCTTTCCGGCATCGGAAGCGGGATAACAATGGTATTCGTGCCGTCGATGACCGAGTTTGTCATCGCGAACATTTTAGGCGGAGGCAAGATCATGCTGCTCGGTAATGTCATAGAGCAGGAATTCTCCGTGACCATGAACTGGAATCTAGGATCAGGACTTTCAGTAACGCTCATGATATTTGTACTTCTGACTACTCTCATATCCGGGAGAACCGTTTCCGAAACAGATAAAGGATTCGTCATATGATCGGAAAGATACTCGGAAAAACTTATGTCGGTATCGTAATGCTGTTCCTTTATGCACCTATAATGGTTCTGATAGCGCTCAGCTTCAATGCATCAAGATCAAGGGTGTTATGGACAGGTTTCACACTGAAATGGTACACCGCGCTTTTCCACAGCAACGCGATAATGAAGGCGTTTGGGACGACAATGGCTCTTGCTTTCCTCTCGGCAGCCATTGCCAGTGTCATCGGACTGCTCGCGGCGCTTGCGATCTACTCCATGAAGAGGCGCGATTATAAGATCATGCTTTTCTTCACGAACATTCCGCTGCTAAACGCGGATATCGTTACAGGAATCGCGCTTATGCTCTGGTTCGTAAGATTCCTTCCTCTTGGATTTTCGAGCGTGCTCATGGCGCATATAACTTTCAACATACCTTATGTCATACTGTGCATCCTTCCGAAGCTCGAAACGATGGATATCCGACAGTTCGAAGCCGCAAGGGATTTAGGCGCGAACAGCGCATATGCTTTTACAAGGATAATGATCCCTGACCTGATTCCCGGAATCCTGGCAGGATTCTTCATGGCAGTTACCATGTCTATGGATGATTTCGTTATCACGTATTTTACTAAGGGTGCGGGGGTAAATACCCTCTCCACCCTGATATACGGTGAGATCCGAAAAGGTATCAAGCCTGAAATGTATGCACTTTCGTCAGTTCTGTTCCTGCTTGTTCTGATAATACTGATAGTTGTGAACCTTCTTACAGGATCAGAATACAAAAACAGCGAAAGACGCTGAATATTGATGTTCAATCAAAGGAGAATTCATTATGAAAAAAACAATCACCATTATTCTTCTCATCGCCATGATCTGTACACTCAGCGGATGCAAGGGATCCTCTTCCGGTGGAAGCCTCACAGTCTTTAACTACAGTGAGTACCTCGATCCTGAAATGATCGCAAAATTCACTGAAGAGACAGGGATCGAGATTAAATACGAGGAAGCAACAACACCCGAGGAGCTCTATACTAAGTACAGCTCAGGGGCGATATCGTATGATCTTCTTTGCACATCCGATTACATGGTCAAACGGCTGATCGATGAAGGGCAGGCTCAGGAGATTGATTTTTCCTCACTTGAAAACTATAAGAACATCGATCCGAAATTCGAAAAGCTTTCCGAAAGCTTCGATCCCGGAAACAAGTATTCCCTTCCGTATTTCTGGGGAACTGTCGGAATACTGTATAACACAAAGATGGTTAAGGAACCCGTGGACAGCTGGGACGTCCTTTTTTCAGGCGATTACAGCGGCCAGATCATAATGCAGGACAGCATGCGCGATTCCTTCATGGTGGCGCTCAAGTACCTCGGTTATTCGCTTAACACGAAAAACGAGGAAGAAATAAAGGACGCGGCCGCTCTTCTCAAAAAGCAGAAAAGCGATGTTTCTAGCTATCTCGTTGACGAGGCAAGGGATGAGGTTGTTGCAGAGAATGCGGTAATGGCCGTTGTTTATTCCGGTGAAGCTTATCTCGGAAATGAGTACAACCCTGATCTTGCATACGTTGTTCCGAAGGAAGGAAGCAACCTCTGGATAGATTCGTGGATTGTGACAAAGAACTGCAAAAATACAGACGCAGCCAGAAAATTCCTTGATTTCCTGTGCCGCGAGGATGTGGCATCTGCCAATTTTGAATATATTTATTATTCCACTCCGAACAAAGCGGCAGTTGATGCCATGGACGAAGAGCTGAGAAGCAATCCGGCCGTAGTACCGACTGATGATTCGATAAAGAACTGCGAAGTCTATGAGGCTTTTGACGAAAAAACGAACGCCCTCTATAACGAGCTCTGGAAAGAGATCAAATCGCAGTGATCTCTATCTGTGGATCATAAAAAATTCATGGAGCTTTTCTAGAAGCTCATCCTTCTGTATAGTTTTGAGAAAATATCCCTCGGGTTTGAGTTCAAGGACAGATACGACGCTGTCCTTGTCTCCTCTTCCCGTGAGGAACATTACAGGAATCGAGCACGTCTCGCTGTCGCTCCGGAGCATCTCGAGCACCTGCGGACCGGATGTTACCGGCATTTCATAATCAAGCAGTATCAGATCGACTTTATTCTTCCCTAGCCATTTTATAGCCTGAAGTCCGGAAGTTGCCATTGATACATTATAAGTTCCCTTGAGCCACTCACGCACGAGAGAAAGATACTCAGGATTGTCATCAACAACAAGTATGCTCTTCTTGAAATCTCCCGCTTCGATCTTATGGAAGTATTCCGCGACAGCTTCGGCAAACTTATCATTGTCCACGGGCCTCGGAAAAGTCTTGTAGATAATATCCGGCGGAACTGAGCATATTACATCGGCTACTGCCTCGGGCTGCCCGATGACGATCATCTGAAGTCCCTTCTCGACCATGCTGTCCGAAAGGAAATGGATGATGTTCTCAGATACAGAGGAATTATCTTCAAGAAAAAGAGTTATAAGACTGGCGCTGTCCAGTTTGGTATTAATTGTATCTATCCCGAGAGGCACGAATTCACAGCCTATGCGCGCATCAGTTGTTTTCTTTATGAGCACACGGACAATGAACGATTCTTTTTCGGCAATGACGATCATGCGATTGTCTGTCATATAGATCTCCTTCCCCTTATCATCCTCTGATCAGCTCTTCCATTTTTTCCCATTCATATTTCTTCAGAAGCGCCATGAGCTTCTTCATCTTTTCGTAATCTTCCGTAGGAAGCGCATATGACTGCACCTGCTGAATTATCATCTCTACAGCATCATAATCCATCTGCGGCACTGTTTCAAGAAGCGCCGCATATGCATCCTCCAGCTCTTCTTCGCTTATAGGCTCTTTGCCCGCCTCATCATCCGCTTCTTCCTTGGCCTTGAGTCTTTCGAGTTTTTCCGTAAATTCATGATATTCCGAAAGCAGCTTATCGGTATTAGCGTATATGAATTCCATGTCTTCGTGATTTCCAGCCTCTTCGAGCTTTTCGGCAAGCTGCGAAAGAGCCATGGCGCCGACTATCCTCGCGGACGTCTTAAGTGCATGTACTTTTATCGTATAGAGCCTTATATTTTCGCTATCGTATGCGTCCTTGATGACTTTTGAATTATCTTCTATCGTATCAAGGAACATCTCAAGTGAATAGATGAAATTGGAAATACCGCCTGAGTTCTTGATGGCTTCATCAACATTTATACCTTCGGTTTCCTTTATCCACTGCATGTCCTCGGGGATTTCGCTGATATCCTCGACCTCATCTTCCTTCATCGGTTTCATCATCATTTCTTCAGGAAGATGCTTCATGATAGTCTTCTCAAGAGTAACGCTGTCGATCGGCTTTGAAAGGTATCCGTTGAAGCCTTTTGAAATATAGAATTCTTCTCCTGCCATGGCATTTGCCGTAAGGGCATACACCGGAAGATCCGGATATCTCTCTCTTATCTTTTCACAGGTCTCAATGCCGTCCATACCGGGCATCATGTGGTCAAGAAGCACGACGTTAAACTGCGTTCCCCGGATCTTGTCGAGGCATTCCTCGCCGCTCGTTGCAGTTGTTACGAATATCTTCGTAGCTTTAAGAAGTCCCTTTATAACATTCAGATTCATCGGGTTGTCATCCACAACAAGGACATCCGCATCGGGAGCTACGAACTGAGGTATATAAGGGCCTTTTGCAAGTCCGTCATCATGTTCAAGAAATACGCCGATCTCTGTTTCATCAACGATTTCCTGATCTGCAGAAAGAATAAATTCGGAGCCTTCCCCGTATACGCTCTCGCATTTCAGCTCACCGCCCATAAGCTCAGCGAATCTTCTTGATATATCAAGCCCTAGCCCCGTTCCCTGTATAGCGCTGTTCTTCTCTTCATCAAGTCTTTCATAAGCGGTGAACAGTTTATCAAGATCCTCTTCCTTTACACCGATACCGGTATCCTTTACCGAATATCTCATATGGCAGCACTTTCCCTCTTTTTCGCATGATACCGAAAGAACGAAACCGCCGTTGTCCGTATACTTAACCGCATTGGTAAGAAGATTCAGCACGATCTGCTTGATTTTTGAGCAGTCTCCGTAAAGCCTGACCGGGATGGCATGATCTATGTCAGTCTCGAACGTGAGCTCTTTTTCCGTGCTCCTTACCCGTATCATTGATATGATCGAGCGCAGCATATCAGAAACATCATATTCCTGTTCGACAAGATGCATCTTGCCCGATTCGATCTTAGAAATGTCAAGAAGGTCATTTATGAGGTTCAATAATGATTCCGATGCTTTCCTGATATCGAGAGCATAGTTCACGACCGACATGAAATAGCTCTTCGGTACATCCTTCGCATCCTCACGCAGTATCATTTCATCCATGCCCATGATCGTATTGATAGGGGTACGGATCTCATGCGACATGTTCGCAAGGAACCTCGACTTGGCGGTATTCGCACGCTCCGCTTCATCCTTTGCCTGGCGTATCTCATCATACTGCCTGCGGATGACTGTCGACTTCATCACGCGCCATACTATTACACCTGCTGCAAGAATCATGAGCGCAAGAAGGAGCAGACGTACCGTCAGAAGTTCTGTCATTCGAGGCTGCTTTACTATCTCGAAAGTCCTATCGAGAACAGCGTCTTCTTCATTATTGTCGAGCACCTGCACATGCAGCGTGTAAGTGCCGTATGACAGTCCCGTATATTCAAGAGTGGAAAGCTCGTTCCGAAGAACGGTGATGCCATCATCCCCGCTTCCTTCGAGGAATACCCTTATCATCGGATTGGACATGGTGTAATCCATCACAGAAGTATTTATCTTGATACGGCCGTCAGAAGGCGGAATGGTAAAGATACCTTCCTCGTCCGGAATAATTCTCTCATCATCACAGTATATCGATGCAACATCGATCTTGATAGATGACGCATCATTGTAATAATCTTCGATATTTACACGGCTTGTGCCTTCTCTTCCTGATATGTACAGATTCCCGTTACTGTCGAGTGCGCTGTAGGAATTCGATGTGGCTGAGCAAGGAAGCCCGTTGGCTATCGTATAGAGTCTGTAATCCCTGACATCATTATCCAGCATCTCCGAAGCTTTAACTCTGTAGATCCCGTATGACGAAAGAATCCATAGATTATCGCTGCTGTCGAAATATATGTCATAATTATTGTTGTACGGGAATGACGAAACATTCGTCAGTTTCCCATCCTTTAAATACTCTATGGAATTCGAAGTGACGATCCAGTGCACGTGCCTTTTTTCATCTTTTACGATCCTCAGGATGACATCACTTGTAAGTCCGTCGTCTCTCCCGATCCTTTTAACATCGGTTCCGTCGATCACATAAATCCCGTCACCGTCGCTGCCTGCATATATTTTTCCGTCAGCTCCTTCGGCAACCGTCAGAAGCACCGGGTTTAATATACCGTACTTATCATCAAGCGCATGTGTGATGCTGCCGTTCTTAATGACGACAAGTCCGTCATTCGAGCCTACCAGTATAAGACCGTCAGATGTCTCGGTTGTACATCTGATCTCATTTCCGGGCATGCCGTTTTCTTTCGTATAGGACTTTATGCTTCCGTCTTTTGACTGGCATACAAGGCCGAGATCATTAGTATACGTTGAAATCCACAGATTATCCGCTCTGTCACCCATGATGCATCTGACCCTGCTCGTTCCTATATACTCTGTCAGCTCGTTCTCGATGCTATTGAAATTATTGTCAAGAATAAAAAGACCGTTATCGGTTCCGATATAGAGCTTACCGTTATACATACAAGTCGCATTCGTAACTTCCGCAGGGATTTTCGCTTTCTCATTGATGTAGACAAAGTTGTTGGTTACGACCTTCATAACCCCCTGCGTCGAAGAAGCGAACCAGAGGTTGCCCTGATAGTCCGAAGTCATCATCGATATAGCAGAGTTCATAGTAATACCCGAAAGAAGGTAGAACCGGTCATTAAGTCCGAAATATCCTGCCTGCGAACTCGACGCCGCCCAGATTCTTCCGCAGTCCTTGCTTATCCACTGAATTCTGTCAAGCGGTTCAACGTCAAGCTTCTTCATGCTGTCCATTCTGTATCCGAACCGGCCGTAATAAATGTTTCCGCTCTCTGTTCCGATATAGATTTTTGAATCGCTGTCAGGATCGGCCATGAACGTTGAAATACTTTCATTCCCGAGAATTCCGTTTTCGTAAAAATCAGTGACAGTAAGATCATCTATCGCAAAAAGACCGCCGTCATACGTCTGACCGAAAATCCTTCCGTCCTTGTCCGAATCGAGCTTAAGAACAGTTTCTTCATCGACTCTCTCATCTTTTATCTGCTGAATAGCCAGATCTTTGTCTGCATAAACAATCCCTGATGTTGTCCCGATTATGACATTTCCCAATGAATCTTCTGCGAATGAACGTATGGATGAAGCAGGAAGACCGTCTTTATATGTGAAATAGGTTATCTTCTCACCATCGATCACGGCCGCGCCGTTATCATTCGTGCCGACCCATATCCTGCCTTTTGAGTCTTCGAACAGAACCCTGCCGCTCGTGAGTCCTTCGGACGTATCGAGTCTTTCGAATACAGAGCCGTCATATCTTATTATCCCGCTGTATCCGCCGATCCATACATGTCCGTCACTGGCACCGAGAATGAAATTTGCGTCCGATGTGGGCAGCCCGTTCGTTGCATCATATATCTCGCTCGTATATCCTACGCCATCGATCTGCGCGCTTGCAGCATATCCGCCGCCAGACCTGTTTTCGGCTTCATCTGCATATACATCAGCAAGAGCCGAAAGTGACAGGATCGATACAGCTGTTATTATTCTTATAAGCATCAGTCGTATGTTTCTCATTTAATGACACCTTTCAGAATACGGTCTGATTATATTTTTTGAGGATGACTTTCACTTCAGGAAGGGCATCCATGAAAACTTCTATGCACTTCGGATCGAACTGTGTTCCCGATCCTTCATTCAGTATAGAAAGAGCCTTATCCAGCGGGAATGCGGGTTTGTATATACGCGGCGAAGTCAAGGCGTCGAATACGTCGGCAACTGACATTATACGGGCAGAAAGAGGAATGACTTCACCCGCAAGTTGGTCCGGATATCCTTTGCCGTCCCAGCGTTCATGGTGATAGGCCGCCATATTCCTTGCTTCTTTCAGATAGTTCTCACCCTGGACCGTGCTTATGGCATTCTCCATGATCTTCTTTCCTGCGGTCGTATGGGTTTTCATTATCTCGAATTCCTTATCATCGAGCTTGCCCGGTTTATTAAGAATACCGTCCGGAATGTTTATCTTTCCGACATCATGAAGAGGTGCGGACCTTACTATATCGGACATGAACTTAGGTGTGATCTTTTCTGAGTAGTATCCGTGTTTCTTAAGACCTTCAACTATTATCTTTACGTATGCGGATGTTTTCTGTACGTGAGCGCCGGTGTCGCTGTCACGGCTCTCGACCATGTCCGCCATCGTTACGATAAGTCCGTCCTGCATTTTGGCAGTAGATTCGGACAACCTTCTGATATCGCGGAGATTTTCGGCCTGGTTCGATGTCATTCTGCACAGTGCCTGGTACATCTTCTCGATCTCATCACCCGTCCTTATGTCGAGCGCACGGATCGATCTTACATTCTCGTCAAGTTTTTCCTGGTCATCGCCAGAGTTCGCAAAACGGTCGACGCATGATGCTATGCTGCTTATCGGATAAGATGTGTAGATCGATGTCGTCCATATCGTATATGAAATGACAAGAATGAAGAATCCTGCAAGCAGCAGCATAACCTTCAGCACAAAATCCCTTGTGTATCCTGCCATATATGAGAGCGATACATCCGCACCAACATAGCATACACAGCTTCCGTTCTCATTCCTTACCGGATAGTATACTGTCTGCATCCATCCCCATCTGTCGTTTGATTCAATAGGCTCTATCTCCTCGCCCGCAATGAGCGCCGGAATATAAGGTTCGAATGCCGCCTCGAAGGGAACGAATTCACCCGGGGCGTACGGATCCTCATTGTTTTCCGCCGGCGGATCGAAAATGAACCGGCATCCTGTCTCTTCTATGCGAAGAACATACAGATATTCAACGCCTGAAACCGATTTTCTTATATTGTTCAGCATTTCCTCCGTGGCGTTGTATCCGAAGGCTTCTCTGCCCTCATTGATATAGTCCTCGATACGGTCAGTATTTATCATGCTCGCCGCGAACTTAACAGCAGAATATGCTGCCTCGGTCTTTTCAGCCTTTTCGTTGTTGTAGTATAGATGGACAGCGATCCATCCCATCGCAATAACGAGAAGAAGAGATGTGATAACAAGTGTCAGCGCAGTTCTTTTCCGTACTGAGTATTTTACATCCTTGCCCCACTCCTTCATGGACTTTAACTCTTCGTCAGACAGAGGTTTCTGCATCCAGTCTTCTTTTTCTATTCCGGCAAGCTTATCATCGGGAATTACGCGCAGAAGCAGGAATGTGATCCCTGTAGCGGCAGATTTATCAAGTATGTTTATTACGATATTCGTTATGAGGAAAGCGGCAAAATACGGGAGGTTTGCCACAAGCGAGAAGGACCTGGCCGTATCAGTGACAAGCGAATGCTGGGCATCGCCGAAAAGTCCCCATTGTATGAATGAGCTGACCGTACCTGAAAGCAGCGAAATGGAAAGAATGAAAGATATGATGCGGCCTGCAGTCCATTTCTTGACTTTTTTGAAGAACCATGCGGAATATATCGCAAGCAATGCATCTATTGCCGCAAAATATATCGCACTCTCATTGAAAAGAGTACATGCCACATTCGTTGCAACGGCAGTGAAAATGCCCGGAATCATGCCGCCTATCGCGGCAACTCCGATAGTTCCGACAGTATCAAGGAACAAGGGCATGCCGAGCCTGTCCATAATAAAGGACAGAAGCACATTTATGACTATGCCTCCTGCAATAAGAAACTTGCGTCTCATCTTATGCATACCGTTCCTCCAGATCGGTTCCGGTAATCATCTTATTCTCTCCGGGAATCCGACTTTTTTCTGGACTTTGCGGAGTGTTTTATTTGAAAAATACTGAGCCTTCTCGGCATTGTTCTTTATGACGGAATCTATGTAATCCTTGTTCTTTTCAAGATCTGCCATCTTCTCCTGCAGCGGACGGAGCTTTTCGACAACGCTCTCTCCGACTTTTGTCTTGAAGTCACCGTACCCCTTTCCTTCAAACTCCGTTTCTATAGCCTCAACGCTCATGCCGGTGCATGCGCTGTATATATCGATCAGGTTGCAGATGCCGCTCTGATTTTCTTCATCATGCTTCACAACACCGACAGAATCGGTTACGGCGCGCTTAAATTTACGCATTATCGTATCCGGATCGTCCATGAGATAAACACTCGCATTCGGATTTTCGTCAGACTTTGACATCTTCTTTGACGGATCCTGAAGGCTCATGATCTTTGCTCCGACCTTTCCGATGTAAGGCTCGGGCACTGTGAAGACATCACCGTATATCGCGTTGAAGCGCTGTGCAATGTCCCTTGTAAGCTCGAGGTGCTGCATCTGATCGATACCGACCGGAACAACATCCGCCTGATAGAGAAGAATGTCTGCAGCCATAAGGACAGGATAAGTGAACAGGCCTGCGTTTATATTGTCCGCATGCTTTGATGATTTGTCCTTGAACTGTGTCATCCTTGAAAGCTCGCCCATGTATGTGAAACAGTTGAGTATCCATGCAAGCTCGGCATGTCCGGATACATGTGACTGATAGTAGATGCAGTTTTTCTCCGGATCGAGCCCTGCCGCTATGTAGAGCGACAGAAGCTTCCTGGCCCTGCTCCGAAGCTCTGCAGGATCCTGCCGTACCGTGATCGAGTGCATATCAACAACCGAATAGAAGCACTCGTATTCGTCCGAAAGCTTCACCCAGTTCGAAAGCGCACCGAGATAATTCCCGATCGTCAGATTACCTGTAGCCTGCATTCCTGAAAACAATACCTTTTTGTCGCCGATCATTTATCTTTCCCCATTTCTATCTGTTATTTTCTTCTTCCGCCGGTTTTGATATAAAGACCGCGGTCGTGCGGTCCGGAATCGTTACGCTTCCGTCCCTGCTGCAAAGCGTCTTATAGACGATGGCGCCGGCGGCATCATTGCATGTAAGAAGGCACACTGACCATTCGAGTCCCTTAGGGAGCTTCGGAAGAGCGAATGTATGATTTTCCCAGTGCATGTTATATGCGAAATAGAAAAAATCATCCTCTTTAGTCCGCGTCAGTCTTGCGTATTTACCGCATATCATCACGCCGATATGGCGCAGATGGTTGTCATACCTAGGATTCCATGCCATATCGGCATGATAAGAAAGATCCGGGAATCCGCAGGATGCGTAATCCATAAGCCGGAATTCTCTTTCGGGATGAAGTATCGGATGCTCCGTACGGAGCTTTATGAGCGTCTTGAGAAACGCACTGATCTCGGCGTTCTGCTTATTCTGCTTCCATACAACCCATCCTGTCTCGTTGTCCTGACAGTAAGGGTTATTGTTTCCGCCCTGCGTATTAAGGCATTCGTCACCCGCACAGATCATAGGTGTTCCCTGAGCCATGAAGAGGAAAAGAAGTGCATTCTTTATCTGCTTGAGCCTCAGATTGATCACGCTCTTCTTCTGTGAAGGGCCTTCCGCTCCGCAGTTCCAGCTGTAATTGAAATTCTCGCCGTCGCTGTTGTCTTCATTGTTCTCTTCGTTGTGCTTGTAATCATACGTCACAAGATCGTTGAGCGTGAATCCGCAGTAATCAGTCATGAAATTCACTGTGTGCACATCCGTCGGATTGAGCCTCAGCCTGTAGAGAAAATCAGAAAGCTGGTTCTCATCGCTCTTTAAGAACTTACGGCAAGTATTCATGAAGTCCGAATTAACAAATGCCATGTTCGCATTATAACCGTACTTCTTACGCGTAATGTAATCCTTGTCAAAAAAGCTGTTGTAAATTTTTCTGTCGCGCAGATACATGTCGGCGGCGATCATGTCCATCGGAATGTCCGATCCCATCAGGAAGAAACCATCAACGCGATAGCAGCATGCCCAGAATTTAAGAATATCCGGGATGAATGTGCGGTTAAAGCTGTCAGGGAAATAGAATCTCATTATGACTTCGATATTTTCAGCATGACACGCCTTGACCATTGATTTGAATTCATTTACGGGATCGCCGTTAGAATATGCGGCTTTAGGCATGTAATAGCATCCCTTCGTAAATCCCCAGTAATTGATCTTAGTGGGCGCTTTCTTTGTCGGATCCGTCTTATAATCAAGCTTATCCATGCGGCGGATATCTGATGGACGGACTATCTCATCGAATTCATAGCACGGCATAAGAACGATCTGATTTATGCCCAGATCCTTCATGTACGGAATCCTGTCAACGATCCCCGAAAACTTTCCCCTGTTCTTTCCTGCTTTTGCTGATGAATGAGCGGTAAACCCGCGAACGTGAAGCTGATATGCTATTACGGTGTTGTACGGCCTGTTCGGGAATCTGTCATCATCCCATGAAAAACTGTCATCATAGAGTTTTGCGTTATCTATCTGCGAATCGGCATCGCCGAACCTGCGGACTGCACATGAATTCTTCATGAACGGATCGGCAGTTCTTACTCCGTCAGCTTCATAGCAGTATGACATCCCGTCAGACCATTCGCATTCCACAGAGCATGAGTAAAGACCGGAAGCCGCCGCATATTCTTTCATATTGACGCGGTCCATCGGTTCACACTTTTCATCATATATAATAAGCTCAAGAGTGTTCCTGAAAGGAATGCATGTTGTAAACTGCACTCCGTTTCCGGTCCTTTTAGCACCCATAGGAAAACCCCGGCCCTGTTTATGGTTTTTTACTGTTCTGTCCGTAATGATCATGATGTTCTTCTTCATATAAGCCTATCATATGATTATAAAGATAAATACGCTTATTTTCAAGGAAAAAAGCCTGATAATCATTGATTATTGTCTTCTTTTTGTGTTATAATCACGAAAATTCATAAAAGATGCTGAAAAGGAGCAGAAAATGGGCAAAACCGAAGAAAACAATGATGAGGATATGACCGTCGAGATAGAGCTTACCGACGGCAGCAAAGTTGAGTGCGCGATCGTTACGATTCTCACGGTAAAGGAAAAGGACTACATAGTTCTGCTTCCGCTCGATGATGAAGGTCAGTCTGTAGAAGGCGAAGTATGGTTCTACGGATACAGGGAAGACGAGAATGATCCGAATGTCGAGCCTGAGCTTTTCTATATCGAAGATGACGACGAGTATGAAATGGTCGCCGATGCTTTTGATGAATACCTTGATGACGAGGAATTCGAACTCATGAAAGACAATTGATCAGATTCTGGTGACGTTTATATAGTCTCTGATATATTTTTTCTTTTCTATAACTTCATTGATGAATCTTGAAGAGCGTTTGCCGTGTTCGCTTCCGAGAGCGCACATGTACAGACGCTCTTTTGCGCGTGTCATGGCAACGTACATGAGCCTCCTCTCCTCCTCGCAGTTTCCATCCATGTCCCTGTAATGCGGAAAAAGTCCTTCCTGAAGACCTATTATGAAAACACACGGGAACTCAAGTCCTTTTGACGCATGCGCAGTCATCATATTTATCGATCCCGCGCTTTTTACAGGATCATACAGCCCTCTTTGACCCGACTTCTTCCGAAATATCCTTGCGCAGTGACCGCTTCTGTAAAGAACGGCAAAATCACTGCGGCTATACCCGTTATCTTCCATGAGCGACATGATCCGGTCGCATACATATTCAGCCTGAACTTCAGCGGATTCGGCATGTATTATCTCTACGGTGCCGCCGCGCTTCTGCGGCAGATGATCCTGCATCGGACGGTCGAGTCTGTCAAGATTATGCCGCACCAGCGTATCAGCGGCACCTATGATATTTGCCGAACATCTGTAGTTCATCTTCAGTATTACCTGTTTGCATCCTGGAAACTGATGAAGAAATTTTTTCATCAGCTCAGGTCTGGCTCCTCGGAACGCATATATAGACTGATCATCATCACCGACCGCGAACACATTTCTCTCATCTCCCGCAAGAAGACGCAGAACATCATACTGTGCCTCGTTTATGTCCTGGAACTCGTCAACGAGAAAATAGCGGTACAGATTCTGCCACTTGCGAAGTACGCTTTCATGCTTTCTTAAAACCTCCTGGCAGCGGATTATCATGTCATCAAAGTCGATAAGGCCTGCATCTCTTACCAGCCGGCAGTAATGATCAAAAATACGTTCGAACTCTTCTGCCTCTTGCGCCTTGAATTCTCTTGCGAATTCATTTCTTTCGAAGAACTCTTCCCGGAAGTTCTTGTATGAAGATATAAGTCCCGCGATAATGTCAGTATTTTCTTCTGATCTGAAAAAATCTGAATCCGGCCTGCAGTCAGCTATAGCGCTTCTTACGAACAAAAAGCACTCTTCTTCTGTGATAAGTCTTGAAATACCCGGATCGAACTGCTGCAATATGTGATAGAACACTGCATGAAATGTCCCGAAAGTTACGGGATATGATGTTTTTGCGACACGTTTTTCGAATCTTTTCTGCATCTGGACGGCTGCCTTTTTTGAAAAGGTAATGACCATTATGCTCTCTGGCGGGATATGATATTCCTCGATCATCAGAGTTATTCTCTCAACGAGTAGATGTGTCTTGCCGCTTCCGGGCCCTGCCAGAACCAGCATGGGCCCGTTCTTATGACGAGCGGCTATGTACTGCTCTTTATTAAGTTTCATAATAATCCTTTCTGTTGTCTGTGAAACTATGTAAAAATGCTTAACAGTAAAAAGCTGAATATGAACTTCAAAACTTTTGATGTGGTATAATATACAAAAATTTTTATCGGAGATAAGAGTTTTGATAAGAATCAGGATCAAACCAGTTCACTATATTCCGCTCAGCTTCTTTCTTGCGATTTTAGCAGGAACTGCACTCCTCATGCTTCCGTTTTCGAGCGTCCCCGGCGAAACAACAGGATTTCTCACTGCTCTATTCACCGCAACCACGTCTGTATGCGTTACAGGTCTTGTTGTTGTTGATACATACGCGCACTGGAGCATCTTCGGTCAGCTCGTCATACTTTTCCTGATCCAGATAGGCGGACTCGGAGTCGTTTCGGTAGGTGCGATGTTGATGATAATGACACGCAGAAAATTCTATCTCTCAAACCGGATGCTCCTAGGTGATTCATTGAACGTGGACGAAAAACGAGATCTTCTCAGGTTCCTGACACGTATCTTCAAAGGTGTCATCATAGTCGAAACAACAGGAGCTCTTCTGTGCATGATCGTTTTCATTCCTCTGCTAGGGGCCACCAAGGGCATATGGGCATCGATTTTCCAGTCTGTATCCGCATTCTGCAATGCAGGAATGGATGTCGTCGGTCCTGATAGCATGATCTCACTGCGCTCGAGCAGTCTTCTGATGATAACTACCATGCTTCTTATCATCCTCGGCGGAATCGGGTTCGTCGTCTGGTTCGATATAATAGACGGTGTTAAAAACGCTATTTCTTACCGGCTGTCTTTCGGAAAGATGCTGTCGCGTCTTCCCGAACATACTAAGATCGTTCTTCTTATGACCTGCGGTCTTATCATATTCGGAGCAGCAGGCATAATGGCGGCCGAATACAGTAATCCCGACACGCTCGGAATGATGGAGCTTCCGGATCGGATAATGAACAGCCTTTTCCAGTCCATTACATTTCGAACAGCAGGCTTCGCGTCAATACCTCAGGATAAACTTACGGAAATATCTTGCATGACCGGATATGTTCTGATGTTCATCGGGGGGTCTCCGGTCGGAACGGCAGGCGGAATCAAGACGATGACCGCTTTTCTTCTGATCATGAATGCATTCTCATACATTAACGGCAAGAAAGAAACCGTTGTATTTCATAGACGCGTTCCCGAGGAACTTATGCGCAAATCATCCGCGATCTTCTTCTTCAGCATCATCACTGTATTCATTATGACAGTCATGCTCATGTCAAGAGGCGGTATAACTCAAACAGATGCGCTTTATGAAGTCGTAAGCGCGCTCGGAACAGTCGGATTATCAAGAGGACTTACACCTAGGCTTGACAGCTTTGGCAGGATAATAATAATAGTTTCGATGTATCTCGGCAGAATCGGACCGATCTCAATGGCGATTTTCTTCGCAAAAGGAAACTCGGATAATTCGTTGAAACATGCAGATGGAAAATTCCACGTTGGATAGGAGGCATAATAAATGAAAAAATCAGTTGCCGTTCTCGGTCTCGGAAAATACGGAAAGAGCGTTGCGGAAAATCTTTACAGAATGGGGGCAGACGTTCTCGTCGCAGACTGTAATGAGGAAATTGTAAAAGACTTTTCAGACAGATGCACATCAGCGGTATGCGCTAACCTTGCGAATGAAGAGGAAGTTCTCTCTCTCGGCCTCAAGAACATGGATATAGTTGTGACAACGATGGGCGGCGATCTGGCGGCATCAATCCTTTGTGTGACTGTAGCCAAAGAGCAGGGGGTTCCTATCGTGATCTCAAAAACATCTTCAGACCGGATGGCCACTATACTGAAGAAAGTCGGCTCTGACAAGATAATCGACCCCGAAGGTGAAGGCGGGGCCCGTTCGGCGCGGATCATGATGTCATCGATATTCAAAGATTTCTATGAGCTCGATGACAACATGTACATGATAGAGATGGCGCCGAAACCCGAATGGATCGGAAAGGATCTTGTTGAACTCGACCTCCGCGGAAGAATGAAGCTCAACATCGTGGCAGTACGCAAAAAGGGCGTTTCGCTGCACTTTGTTGACCCGAAAAAACCTTTTGAAAAGGATGATATACTTCTTATAGTTACCGAAAAAAACAACATGAAAGGAATGCTTTGAAAACTATTCAGCCATCATATCTGATGTCTCGATGAATTCATCGATAAGATTTTCGATAAGCTCTCCTGCAGTTTCGTAAGTGGCATCATCAAGCGGATCAACTCCTGCCATCCCTAGCAGAGATGCCGGATCTGCCGAAGCGCCTGCTTTTAAGAAATCAATATATGCATCTTCTTTTCATCATTTCTCCGTTATCCCTTCAGTTTATCTATCGCTGCTGCTATACGGCTTATGGACTCTTCTTTTCCCAGCACTTCCATGAGCTCTGTCGCTCCACCCGGAGTCATCTGTTTACCGGACAGTGCAGTCCTTATCGGCCACATGACAAACCCCGTCTTGTATTCTTTCTTTGCAGCATAATCCTGAAGCAGGGAAAACAGATTATCGTTTGAAAAATCATCACACTGTTCCAGCATCGGGAGCACTTCTTCAAGAAGCGCAAGACTTGATGCCGCATCCGTTTTCATCTTTTTATGCGTATACATTGAAATGTCATATTCCGGTACCGCCTCAAAGAAATCAATATGATCTTTTATATCGGGCAATATCTCGATCCTTGTTCTGACCATCTCGGCGATCCTGTGAAGATCGAGGTCCTTCGTGATGACATCCTTTAAATACGGCTTGGCCATTTCAAAGAACCTTTCAGGATCCATTGCCTTGAAATATTCCCCGTTCATCCATTTGAGCTTGGTGTAATCAAAAACCGCGGGGCTCTTGCTCATCTTCGTGTAATCGAATTTTGCGATAAGCTCCGGAAGGCTCATTATCTCAACGTTATCTTCAGGCGACCACCCGAGAAGGGCGACAAAATTCACCACGGCTTCCGTAACAAATCCCTGCTCTATAAGATCCTCATATGACGAATGTCCGCATCTTTTCGAAAGCTTCTTGTGCTCCTCGTCAGTAATCAGCGGACAGTGGACGTAAACAGGAATATCCCATCCGAACGCCTCATAGAGCCTGTTGTACTTAGGTGTGGACGAAAGATATTCGTTGCCTCTCACGACATGCGTTATGCCCATGAGATGATCATCTATCACGTTCGCAAAATTATACGTCGGATACCCGTCGGACTTTATAAGTATCATGTCATCAAGTTCTGCATTGTCCACTGTGATATCGCCGTAGATCTCATCATGAAACGTTGTTGTGCCTGTATTGGGGTTGTTCTGTCTGATAACATAAGGCATTCCGGCATCAAGATTAGCCTGTATCTCCTCTTTTGAAAGCGACAGACAGTGCTTGTCATACACATTGATCTCTTTGTCGCCGACCGTCTGTACAAGGCCTTCAAGCCTTTCTTTTGTGCAGAAGCAGTAATATGCTTTTCCCTCATCGATGAGCTGCTTTGCGTATTTCAGATAGATTCCCGAGGCCTGGCGCTCGCTCTGAACATAAGGTCCCACGCCTCCGTCCTTGTCAGGGCCCTCATCATGAATGAGGCCTGTCTTCTCAAGAGTTCTATATATTATGTCAACCGCTCCGTCAACATATCTTTCCTGATCGGTATCTTCTATACGCAGAAGAAATTTCCCGTTCTCGTGTTTTGCAATGAGGTACGCATAGAGCGCAGTCCTTAAGTTTCCAACATGCATCCTGCCCGTCGGGCTCGGAGCGAATCTGGTTCTTACTGTAGCCATTTCATTTCCTGCTTTCTTCGTAATATTCTAAAAAAATCACGATAAATATTATAAATGATTTTTATGAAAATAACAGTAGAAAAAATAAGGAGTAGTTGATAAACTATTGTTGCAAAAAATGAAAGGATGGTTATGCAATGTCTGAGCATTTTAACATCGAGGATACGCGTCCGGTTGCTCCTCTCGGTCTGATCGTTCACAAGAGCTGCGAAGAGCTCGGTCAGGCAGTCGACAAAAGGATAGCCGAATACCGTAAACGCCAGAATCTCAATCACCGTGATGCGAGCGCTTTCTTCGGTTATGAGAGAGATACATACATTCTCGACTGTGAATGGCCTCGTTTCGGTACTGGAGAGGGAAAATCGATCCTGCGCGACAGTTCACGAGGAATGGATATCTTCATTCTCGCTGATGTCTGCAACCATAGCAATTCCTTTACTGTCAACGGATTCGTGCACTACATGTCCCCCGATGACATATATATGGACATAAAACGCGTCATCGCCGCCATAGGCGGAAAGGCGCACAGAATAACAGTCATAATGCCGTTCCTGTATGAATCGCGGCAGCATAAGAGGACGCTCCGTGAATCACTTGATTGCGCTATGGCATTAGCTGAGCTTGCAGACATGGGCGTCAATGACATAATCACTTTTGATGCTCACGACCCTAAGGTTCAGAATTCCATGCCTCTGTGCGGTTTCGACAATTTCACCCCTCCTTACGAGTTCATCTCATCTCTCATCCACTATGAGCGGGACCTCATCATAGACAAGGATCATCTGGTAGTTATAAGCCCTGACGAAGGAGCTCTAGACCGCGCCGTATATTTTGCAGGCGTCCTCGGAGTCAACACGGGCATGTTCTACAAGAGAAGGGATTATACGAAGATCATAAACGGAAAGAACCCTATAGTCGCACATGAGTTTCTAGGAGATGAGATCGACGGAAAGGACGTCATCATAATCGATGACATGATAAGCTCCGGCGGAAGCATGATAGATACAGCTAAGCAGCTCAAGTCGATGAATGCAAAGAGGGTTTATATATGCTGCACGTTCGGGCTCTTTACTGAAGGAATCGACATATTTGACAAGGCATATGATGAATGCATATTCGATAAGATAATATGCACGAATCTCTGCTATCACGATCCCAGCATCAATACGCGGCCTTACTTCATCGAGGCAGACATGAGCGAATTCCTCGCAACTGTCATTGACTATATGAACCATGACATCGCGATGTCGAAAGTACATACGAACACCGAAAAGATACACGAGGTGCTACGGCGTTACAATCAGCGTCTGGGGCAGGAATTTCTTGCGGACGACAACGCCTAACCGCAATAAGGAAAAGCGTTTTTATGCCATCTGATCGTACTGCCCTCGATGGCGACTACATCGAATCTGATTTTCGCGTCAGGCGGAAGTTTCTTAAGAACTCTGTAGTAATCAGCGGTTTTAGATATGGTTCTTGCTTTTGATATGCCCACCGCTTCTTCGGGTACTCCCGCGGAAGCGGTTTTTCTGTATTTGACTTCGACGAACACCGTATAATCTGCATCGGATGCAACAATGTCTATCTCCCCCATTCTGCTCCTGAAATTCATTTCCAGAATGGTCAGCCCGCATTCTCGAAGATATGCGGCGGCCGTCTCTTCTTTCTGTGTTCCTATTTTTCTTTTGTTCATTATTTCCCGAGTTTGCTCCGGATCTTTTCCATATTGTCGACGAATACGAGTATTTCTGCAACAACCTCGTAGAGTTCCGGAGGAATGTAGTCGCCTATGTCAAGCTTCGAAAGCGTACCGGCAAGTTTCTCGTCCTCATGGATCGGGACATCGTTTTCCTTAGCCTGCTCGATTATGCGTTCGGCAAGCTTGCCGCGTCCTGTGGCAACGATCTTAGGAGCCATGTCATTCGGATCATATTCAATGGCAACGGCCTGTTTTACCTTTTTCTTTTCCTCTTCCGCCATATCAAGCCCTTACGTCAAATCTCATCTTCGACACCACGACCGGCATCTGTGCATTAGCTTCGTCTTTCGTAAACTCATCGGCTATCGGGAGTATCGGCTCATTCGGATCCTTCTTAGTAACCTTCATGCTCGTGTTATATCCCTTGTCGGTAAGCCTCTTGGTGAGTTCATCAATATGCGCTTCGATGAAATCCAGCATATCCTCGCTCTGAAGATAGAAATTCGTGCTGACCTTCGTATAATCGCGCATGCTCACATATATATCCATGGGGCCGAGATGCTCCATGTCAAGATGCAGAAGTGCCGTGAAATTCCCGTTGCTGTCCGAAAGGCTCTTCCTGTTCGTATACACATAAAGTTCTCCGTTTGCATCCTCTCCGGCCATTTTGAGCGGAAGCTGAACATAGCTCAAGAACTCGTTGAGCTGATTCATGAAGTTCACGTTATCCGTTAATGCACCCGCAGAGTTTGCAACGGCAGAATCAGGTCTTCCGATGCTCTCCATGAGCTCACTGACCTTCGCGGACGTTCTTACTATCTTATCATATAGCTCATCTATCTTGCCGGGCTTTGCGACATCTTCAGGCTTTATCGACATCTGCGCCTTAACAGAATCCTTTACGAGCTTCGAAAATCCGTCTGATCTCAGGATACTGCTGAGTTTCTCGGTAATCTTATGTTTAAGTTTTGCCGCGGCAAGCTCGGGGCTGTCTTCTGTCTGTACTCCTGGTACGGCCGGGTTCTGAGAACCCGTTGTATTTTCAGATACGCGTTCGGATCCATGGGATATGGCATGCTGCAGATCAGGTGAGGTCAGAGACTCACGTACCGATCCGGTTTCAGCTGACGCAGAAGGCACGCCAGAATCAGTAACTGTTCCCGCCTCACGGCCAGGATTCTTAAGAGCGGCTATATCCTCCATTGCGGAATTCTGAAGCTTCCCTTCATCCATTGCCTCGGATGCTTCTTCAGAATATGCGGCAAGCTCTGCCTCGATGACCTTAATATCATCAGGCGGATATTCATTGACAAGGTTTTTCACTGCGGTTATGACTTCCGACGGATTCAGAGGTTCATGTATGTCGGACTGCTCCCCGGCAAGTATGAGAAGGTTCTGAATATCGTTCGAAAGAACCATCTGCTCTTCGGCGGAAAGTGAAATGTTCGCATTTACTGACGTTTCAGCTGACTGTCCGGCCAGGGCAGACTCCGATATACCGGCGTTCTGGTCAGGCATTATCGTCTCAAGGCTATCGGTATCGATCAGGTTCAGAACTTCATTAATGACAGAGCCTGTTGACATTCCTGCAAAAACCTGAGAATCTCCGGCATTTCCTGCGGCTTCACGGAAAAGGTCCGCTATGCCTTCTGAAACGTTCTGAAGGTCGTTCGTTATCTGATGTTCAAAATTGCGGTAGTTATCGAACTGAATGACGTTAGATTCGGTAAGAGGCATGTTCAGCTTAGTCATCTGAACTATGGATTCCGGAGATACGTTTGAATGGGCTGACACGCTTCTGAACATTTCCGCGAGCGCATTACGGTTGACAGGCATGCTTTCGGTCATCATCCTGTCTGTCATGGTAAGAGTTGTATCGTTGATAGGAAGGCCTGCGGCACGAAGCGCAGACATGGCCGCATTGCTGTTGGAAAGATTTGCGAACAACGGTCTCAGCGCTGTCTGGCTGCCGCCTTTTGCGACCTCAAAAGTAAGTCTCATGCCGACTTCAATATCGGCATTGCCCTGAAGTTTTGCCGAAATCGTGCGGTCATTGGACAGACGGATCATCACCTGTTCCCCGTCCTTTTCAATAATCTCGCCCGTTATCGTATTCCCCGCGGAAAGACTATCGTTCTGGGAAACCGCCCCTTCCCTGACGTTTTCGGTACGGCCTTCACCGTTATATGTGCTGATCCTTCCGTGGTCGCTGTTCGCGTAACTGCTGTCAATTGATATCGGCATATTATTCTCCGCTGTACGTCAAATGAAATTGCCTATGAACGATCTTCTGTGTATCGGACACGGTCCCTTGGTCTTTATGGCGTTTATATGATCCGCAGAGCCGTAGCCCTTGTTCGATGCAAATCCGTAACCGGGATATTCCTTATCCATTGATTCCATGAAACGGTCTCTCGTTACCTTCGCAACTATGCTGGCTGCCGCAATTGAGGCGCTTTTCGCATCACCTTTGATTATCGGGATCTGTCTGATGTCCACACCCGGGATCGTAACTGCATCATTTAATAATATATCGGGTTTTATCGGAAGATTCATTATGGCCTGTCGCATCGCTTCATATGTCGCCTGAAGAATGTTTATCTCGTCGATACGCTTATGGTCCACGCTCGCGACCGAGACGGCCACGGCCCGCTCATAAATGATGTCATAGAGCTCGTCACGCTTTGCTGCAGAAAGCTGTTTCGAATCGTTAAGATACAGTATCCTCTCATCTGCCGGAAGGATGACGGCGCCTGCCACGACAGGCCCTGCAAGAGGCCCTCTGCCCACTTCATCTATACCGCATATTGCCGAATAACAGCTGTATTCCCTTTCGAAGGATAACATGCGCTCTGTTCTTTCGACCTCGGCAAGATAACGGCTGTATGCCTTTTCCGCTTTCGTAACAAGCGCGGCAACGCCGCTTCTTTCATCACACCTGTATTCTTCGATAAACTGCGGAAAATCGGCCTCTTTCAGGTTATTAAATTTTGATTTGATGTCACCTATGCTCTCGGCCATTTAAGATAATACCCGTTTCATATATATTGTTATCTTTTGATTGATAACCACTATATATAGCGGTCCGTCAGAAAATTTTCATTCTTGAAAACGGCAGAAGCCTGAAAAAAACCCTGCCTGTTATTCTTGTGGAAGTAACGAGTCCGACGGCTTCGAAACGGGAATCGATGCTCTCCACCCTGTTGTCACCGAGAACAAAATACTCTCCGGCTGACAGTTCTACAGGGGATGAAGCTATTCCGGCATCTTCAGGTGCATTTGCGCCTTCAACGTCCTCGATTTCCTCGCCGTCGATATAAATCTTGCCGTCTTCTATCTGAACTGTTTCGCCGGGAAGCCCGATCACTCGCTTAACAAGCTCTTCCCCGGTGCCCCTCTGCCTGAATACGATTATATCAAATCTTTTCGGATCACGGAACCGATATGACAGCTTGTCTATCATCACGCTGTCGCCGTTCTCGAGCGTATGTTCCATAGAATGATTGCGGACTCTGACACGTTCGATCACATACTTGGACATGATGAACGTAAGAAGCAGTACCGCAAGTATGAACAGACCTGTTTCAAGAAGTCCGCGTATAAAGCCGCCGGCTTTTCTCTTTTTTCTTTTATTCTTCAAGCATATGCTCCTTAATCGCAATAAAAGCTACGGTGTTTCAAGGCTGATCCGGCCGAGTCTTCCTGCTCTGTATTCATCGAGAAGGCACCTTGCGGCCTT
>JAILNQ010000065.1 GCA_024691425.1 Lachnospiraceae bacterium | reverse complement strand
TTGCTCAGGTCGAAAATCATGAGTCCCTCGTTCATGTCGTCCACGGCACGGACCGTCGAGGAGATGAGAAGGCTACGCGGCACAAAAGACCTGATTGAGAAGAAGATGAGTGTTCCGGCCACCGCATAGAAAATGACGGATGAGTCGAGAAGGAGACCGAAAGTCATGTATACGATGTTCAGTATCACGACGAGCAGCAGAACCGACAGGATGATCACGTATTTCATGCGGTAAAGGCTGTAGCTTTTCCAGATTCCGAGAAGGATGAAAAGGAATGCTACAAGCACTGCCGCATAATCTATCGCCAGATGCATGTAGTACATCTGATTGAATCCGGTCAGATAGAAAACCGTGCCTGTAGAATCCGTGGTCTCATATATATAGAAATGATTCTGGAAAAACGGGTTCAGGAATATCGAAACTGAATCGATCACCATGACGGCCGCGGCGATCTTTGATAAGCGCGCAAGCCACAGATCGTGCTCCGTGTACGACAGGCAGAAGCCCGTGAGGAAGTACAGCATCCAGTCTATCGATGAGAAATACAGACAGTATGAAATTTCCGCGAATGATGCGTTCGGCGCGACAGCTACGCAGATATTGGCGGCGATGGCGACGATGCCGGCTATGAGGGTGCGCTTAAGCCACCGTGCGTAATCCGCGCGTATGCGTCCTGTTGCAGGGATTATCATGAACAGTGCCGCGATCGCGAGTATGTCGACTGCGGCGTAAATGGCTTTAGTGTACATTGGCGCTCCAGAAGATTTATTACATTCAATTATACAATAAACGCTATAAACCCGCAAAACATAATAAATGATAAATGATGTTGCAGCCTCTGTGTTCATAATATAATATTCTTATATCAGGTTTTACCTGAAGACAAAATGAAAACGATCGGGAGGGTTGACATGCAGAACTGGAAAAATCATATCTTCGGACTGAAGGATGTAGTGATATTCTCACTGTTCTCGCTTCTTGTAGGACTATTGGCCGGATTCTTCTTGGCACCTATCAAGAAGGGACTGACGATAGGATGCAACAACGGCAACAACTACATTTCGAAGGATGAGGCGGAGAAGGATCTTCAGGAAGATCTCGAACTGGAAATGAACGAACTGTGCAGATGAATGGTCTCGGCCGGAGATCCGGCAGAAAGGATGAAAAGCCATGACGTACAAGGAACTGCTCGATAGTGCCAGAGAATGCATGCAGCCGCACTGCCTGGCCTGCGGTGAATGCAACGGAAGAGCATGCGGAAACCGCCTTCCCGGACCGGGCTCAAAAGGAACGGGTGACGGCGCGGCAAGAAATTATGATGCGTGGCATGAGATCCGCGTGAACATGGATACCATCCATGCGGGATTCGAGCCAGACACGAAGTTCGGCTTCTTCGGACAGGAGATGAAGTATCCCGTTTTCGCGGGACCTGTCGGCGCCGTTAACATGCACTACGGTGATAAATACAACGACATGCAGTACAACGACATCCTCGTTAAGGCTTGCGCGGATGCAGGCATAGCGGCATTCACGGGTGACGGAATGCTCCCCGAGGTTGTTGAGGCCGCAAGCGCGGCGATATCAGCATGCGGCGGCAGGGGAATACCGACTGTGAAACCATGGGACATGAACACACTCCGCGGCAAGTTCGATCTTGTTGAAAGATCGGGCTGCTCGGTTGTTGCGATGGACATCGATGCCGCAGGACTTCCTTTCCTTCAGAACATGGATCCTCCGGCAGGAGCGAAGTCCGTTGAAGAGCTTGCCGAAGTTATAAAGATGGCCGGAAAGCCTTTCATCGTGAAAGGTATAATGACTGTCGCCGGAGCAGTGAAGGCAAAGGAAGCAGGCGCGGCAGGAATTATCGTCTCAAATCACGGCGGGCGTGTGCTCGACCAGTGCCCTGCGACCGCGGAGGTGCTTCCTGAGATCGCGGAGGCGGTTGACGGAATGATGATCTTAGTCGACGGCGGGATAAGGAGCGGAGTCGATGTTTTCAAGGCGCTTGCTTTAGGAGCCGATGCAGTCGTCATAGCGAGACCGTACGTGACTGCCGTATACGGCGGCGCGGAAGAAGGCGTGAAGCTCTATACCGAAAAGATAGGTGCGGAGCTTATAGACACGATGAAGATGTGCGGAGCCGCGAGCCTTGCGGATATCAGCAGTTCGATGGTACGGTGGTGAGAATGGAAGGTAACGAGTTGTACGAATATGCCCGCACTCTCTGCGAGCAGGCACAGGAAGAAGAAGGGGTGCTTGAAGCATTCTGGGACAGGATAAGCCGGTATCCTGAGATACTGAAGGAGTTCGACTACTACAGGAAGAACGGAGATTTTCTGTGCGAGTTAAAACCCGGCGGCATCACTGCCGCCGATATACTCGTGTGGCAGATCGACAGGTTCAAGGCCGCGCTCGATGAGGGCAAATTCGCGCTCAAGTACAACGGTCCGCACATGGTCCTCGGCGCATTCTATACGATGGCAGATGTCATGGAAGATCCGGAAAAATATACCCGGAGGTTCAGTTCGGAAACCGGAACGGACTACGAGGGCAAGAGCAGCTGCGTCGATAAATGATTTTTGAATTTTCTGAAAATTCTCCTTGATATCGAAAAAAAAATAATGTATAGTATGCCTTTGTAATACGTCAGATAACGGAGGGAACGTATAAATGGCGAAGTATCTTGTCATAGTGGAATCACCCGCGAAGGTCAAAACTATCAAGAAATTCCTCGGTCCGAACTACGAGGTAATGGCTTCGATGGGACATGTCCGCGACCTGCCCAAGAGTCAGATCGGAGTAAGCCCGGACAATGATTTTGAACCCAAGTACATAACGATAAGGGGAAAGGGCGATCTCATCGCATCACTTCGTAAGGAAGCCAGGAAGGCTGAAAAAATATATCTCGCGACCGACCCGGACCGCGAGGGAGAAGCTATCAGCTGGCATCTTACGTATGCCCTGAAGCTTGAGGATAAGAAGGTCTACAGGATCACGTTCAACGAGATCACGAAGAACGCGGTCAAGGAATCGCTGAAGCACCCGCGTGAGATAGACATGGATCTCGTTGATGCGCAGCAGGCGCGAAGAGTCCTCGACAGAATGGTAGGATACGGAATTTCACCGGTGCTCTGGGCGAAAGTCAAGAGAGGGCTTTCCGCAGGAAGAGTGCAGTCAGTGGCGCTCCGTCTCATATGCGAGAGGGAGGACGAAGTCGCGGCTTTCATTCCTGAGGAGTACTGGACGGTGGATGCGATGCTTCTTGCCAAGGGCGAGAAGAAGCCGCTCACGGCTCACTTCACCGGCGACGAGAACGGAAAGATAGCGATCTCTTCAGAAAAGCAGAAGCAGGAGATCGTTGATAAGATAAAGAAGGAAAATTTCGAGATACTTGAAGTGAAGAAAGGCGAGAGAACGCGCAAGCCGCCCATGCCTTTCATCACCAGCACGCTCCAGCAGGAAGCCGGCAAGGTGCTGAACTTCTCTACTCAGAAGACGATGCGTGTCGCCCAGCAGCTTTACGAGGGCATCGACATCAAGGGAGAGGGCACGATAGGTATCATCACCTATCTGCGTACCGATAGCACGAGGATCGCGGATGAGGCGGTCGCTTCGGCAAAGGAGTACATCACCGAGCATTACGGAAAAGAGTATGCGAGAGATGACGCCGGAGAGCAGAAAGTCAAGACCGGCAAGAAGATACAGGATGCTCACGAGACGATCCGTCCGACTGATATCACGAGGACGCCTTCATCGATAAAGGATTCTCTCTCAAGAGACCAGCTCCGCCTGTACACGCTCATCTGGAACAGATACGCGGCCTGCAGGATGAACGGTCCGAAGTATGAGACGACCAATGTGAAAATAGGCGCCGGCGCATACAGATTTTCGATGTCCGCATCGAAATGCCTCTTTGACGGATTCCTTAAGGTATATACGGAAAGCGATGACAAGGAAACTTCGGATGCTATCTTCACCGATCTTGAGAAGGGCATGAAGCTTTCGCTCAGCGATATTGATGCTAAGCAGCATTTCACTCAGGCGCCCCCGCACTTCACGGAGAGCTCTCTTGTTAAGGCTCTAGAGGAGCAGGGGATAGGCAGACCGAGCACATATGCTCCGACGATCACGACCATCATCGCAAGAAGATACGTGGTCAAGGAGGACAAGAATCTCTTCGTGACCGAGATGGGCGAGGCCGTGAACAAGATCATGGTCGAGGCCTTCCCGAGCATAGTCGACGTAAGATTTACCGCAAATCTTGAGATGCTCCTCGATAGCGTTGAAGAGGGCGATACCAACTGGAAGACGATTGTCAGAAACTTCTATCCGGATCTTGAAGAGGCAGTAAAGAAGGCCGAGGCCGAGCTTTCGAAGGTCGAGATAAGAGACGAGGTCTCCGACGTCAAGTGCGACATGTGCGGACGGATGATGGTCATAAAGTACGGACCTCACGGAAAATTCCTCGCATGCCCCGGGTTCCCGGAATGCAGGAACACGAAGCCGTATCTAGAGAAGATCGGGATAGCTTGTCCCGTCTGCGGAAAAGACATAGTCGTGCGCAAGACGAAGAAAGGCCGCATCTTCTACGGATGCGAATCAGGAGCGGACTGCACTTTCATGTCGTGGCAGAAGCCTGTCAACGTCAAGTGCGCAAAGTGCGGCGGTCTCATGGTAAGAAAAGGAAACAAGCTCATGTGTCTTGACGAGAAGTGCAAGAACATTCAGGATATGCCCGCAGGGGGAACCGTATGAGTTCAGTAAGACTTCTTGACGATACCCGCAAGATCAATTCGATCCTTCACAGGAAGAACAGCGGGAAAGTCGCATTCAACGATATATGTGAAGCCATGAGGTCAGTCCTTGCTTCGAACGTTCTGGTGCTTTCCAAGAAAGGGAAGCTGCTCGGCATGTCCAACAGCCCGGAATTCGATCCTATCGAAAATCCCGGAAGCCTGAAGGTTTCTCAGTTCATAGATGCAAGGCTCAACGAGAGGCTCGTGGACATCCTTTCCACGAAGGAGAGCGTCAATCTTGAGACGCTCGGATTTTCGGAGGAGATAAGCAGGAAATACCAGGCTATAATCACACCGATAAACATCGCAGGGCAGCGCTACGGCACGCTCATAATCTACAAGCCTAGCGCAGACGAGACGTATTCGATAGAGGATATCATACTTACTGAATACGGCGCTACAGTGGTCGGACTCGAGATGGTCCGCTCGGTGTCGGAAGAGTCCGCGGAGGAGGACAGGCGCGCACAGGGCGTGCAGGCCGCTCTTTCAACGCTCTCTGCATCCGAGACCGATGCAGTCGTGCATATTTTCGAGGAACTGTCAGGCCTCGAGGGAATACTCGTCGCGAGCCGCATCGCGGACAGGGAGGGCATCACCCGCTCGGTCATAGTGAACGCCTTAAGGAAACTTGAGAGCGCGGGTGTCATCGTATCGAGATCGTCCGGAATGAAGGGCACGTATATTAAAGTGACCAACGAGCTCATTTATGATGAGATAGAGGAAATGAAAAAGAGATAGAAATTCATTATCTGTGGACTTTTTTATCATTATGTGGTAAACTTTTTTCATAGATGTGACGATAAATATTGAAACGGATTTTGAACGTATATGAAACGGATTTCGCGTAGCGGAGTCCGTTTTTTGTTACCCGGCGGATGCGATTTTCGCATAAAATAAAACTATATCTTGATTATGAGCATATGTTAGAGTACAATATAAAGGGTTTTTTTGTAAACAGAGGAGAGTAGATAATATGATCACATCGGGTGTATTTGATTACATCAATGTTCTCGGAAAGGCCGCTGACGGGGCATGGGCCAGGAACGAGGCTATCTCGAACAATCTGGCGAATGTCGACACTCCGGGCTACAAGAGGCAGGACGTATCGTTTGAGACCGAACTGCGTCACGCCCTCAAGGCGAGCAAGTACAAGAGCCTTGATGCAAAAGTGGCGGATGCCAACCTTCATCTTGAACGTATTGAGCCGCGCGCTTACACGGATATCCCCAACTGGTCCTACAGAATGGATAAGAACAACGTCGACGTTGATACAGAAAACGTTGAGCTTGCAAGCAACCAGATCAAGTACAACGGGATAGTCACGAGCCTTGACAACGAATTCAAGAACCTTAAGACAGTCATTAAATAGCATCTGATGACAGGAGGGGCCTATGAGCATATTCAAAAGCTTCGGCGTTAACGCTTCGGGAATGACCGCGGAACGTTTCCGTATGGACATCATTTCGCAGAACGTTGCGAACGCCAATACAACCAGAACAGAGGAAGGAACTCCGTACCGCAGGAAAGTGGTTACTTTCCAGGAGAGGACGACGGACATCACCAGCTTCGGAACGATTTTCCGGCGCGCAAGGGGAATGGACGTCGGTGACGGAGTAAAAGCAACAGGCGTTTACGAGGATCAGTCCGATCTTGTGATGGTCTATGATCCTTCCCATCCCGATGCGAACGAAGACGGATACGTTCTCTATCCGAACGTCAACATCGTCACCGAGATGACGAACATGATAGATGCCGAGAGAGCATATCAGGCTAACGCGACGGCATTCACCGCAAGCAAGGCGATGGCGATGAAAGGCTTAGATATAGCTCAGACTTAAGCAGCTATCCTTATAAGCAATGTGAGGTGTCTGCGCAGCAGGCCATATAAATAGAAGGGTATGACGTATGGACATAACCAATATTCTTAACATAGGCTCTGAGCCGATAGCCGCAGCGGCGGCCAAGGCTTCAACGAGGACAGAGAGTACCGACGAAAGCTTTACCTCTCTTTTCAACTCCATGCTTTCTAACATCGGCGAAACGAATTCGCTGCTGAACAAGCAGGAGGAAGAAGAGATGAAGTTCGCTCTCGGCATTTCGGAGAACACGCACGATCTCGCGATCGCCGCGGCTAAAGCGTCAACGGCGCTCAGCTACACGGTGGCGCTTCGCGACAAGTTCCTCGATGCCTACAAAGAACTAATGCAGATTCAAGTCTAGTATGTTGTGAGGTGTCTGCGTAGCAGACGGAGTCTTGGCTACACCGCGATATGTCAGGACCGAAGGTCATGACAGCCCGAGCGGCGCTTGAGCGGATTTAGCAGAGCAGTAGCTCGGCGAGCAGTCCTTTTAAATGCTGGTAGGGGAGTTATACATTATATAAGGGGGACCCTTATGATTTTTGTCCGGAGGACGACAGATGGTAGACAGGCTTAAGGAATTACTCCAGAAAGTCCAGGAGTGGTGGGACAAGTTTACCGCAAAGCAGAAAACGATAATCATCAGCGTCACGGCAGGTGTTATTCTGGCACTTGCCATTTTGGCTACCATTCTGACAAGGCCGAGATATGAAACGCTGATCACATGCGAATCCGCCAAAAAGGCATCCGAGATAACGGCACTGCTCGAAGGGGATTCTATTCCTTATCAGACCACGGATGACGGTCTTATCATTTCCGTGCAGAAACAGGATATCGCGAAGGCAACGCTCCTGCTCGGTGCGAACAACTATCCGGCAGATTCATATAGCCTCGAGAGCGCTCTTTCGGGCGGACTTTCAACGACCGAATCCGACAAGCAGAAGACATATAAGCTATATCAGGAATCACATCTCCAGGAGATCATGGAAGCGACCGATTATGTCCGAAAGGCGTATGTCACGCTCTCGATCCCCGATAACGATGGTACGCTTCTTTCCAAGGAGGAGGAAGCATATGCGAGCGTGCAGCTCGAGCTCAACGATACGCTTCCTGAAGGCGTGGCTGAGAACTTCGCGAGGAACATAGCTACAGCGCTCGGAAACAAAACGACCGAAAACATTTCCATCATAGATACCGCAGGAAATCTCCTGTTCTCAGGTGCCGAAGACGCAGAGGCCAATTCCGGCACGGTGAACACATCCAATCAGATAGCGCTCAAGACACAGGCCGAAAAGGCATTGAAGCAGGAAGTCATCCAGGTGCTTCTCGGCTCCAACCTGTATGAGGATGTGAAAGTTTCCCCGAATCTTCGGATGGATTTTTCATCGTTCAAGGAGACGGAGCACAAATACACCCAGGCCGATGAAAACGGCACGAACGTCCTTTCGCACGAGGATACGTACGAAGCCGAAGGCAAGGGAGGAGCTGGCGGAGTACCCGGAACGGACACGAACCAGGAAGAGACGACTTACGTCATGGAGGATACGAACAACTCCAATTATTCCGTTACCGAGGAATCAAGGGATTATCTCCCGAGCGAGAAGATCACGGATAAAGTGACACCTCCGGGAGCTATTGATTACGGCAATTCTTCTATAGGTATCACAGCAACTCATTTTGTCATATATAAGGAAAGCGACCTTAAATCGCAGGGTCAGCTTGACGGCATAACGTTTGAGGAGTTCACGCTCCAGAACAGCGACATGGTCAAGAAAGAAGTCGACGAGGAGATGATCACGCTCGTAGCGAACGCGACCGGTATTCCTGCCGCGAACATCTCGATAGTCGCATATGATGTGCCGATATTCCAGCCTGAGGAGGGCATCAGCCTGTCCGCGTCCAACATCGCGCAGATCATCCTGATCGCTCTCATACTGGGACTGCTTCTTATAGTCGTGCTCACGACTTTCAAGAAGAACAAAGAGGAAGAGACGCCGACCGAGACAGAACTTTCTGTCGACGATCTTCTTACTACCACCCAGGAACATCAGACTGTTGAAGATATTGACCTCGAAGCCAAGTCCGAGATCAGGCTCATGGTCGAGAAATTCGTTGACGAAAATCCGGATGCCTCGGCTATGCTCCTGCGCAACTGGCTGAACGAGGAATGGGGGTAAATAATGGCTAAGGAAAAAGAGGCCGCTTTAACCGGCTTGCAGAAAGCGGCAATACTTCTCATAGCTCTGGGACCGGAAAGGAGCGCGCTCATATTCAAGCATCTCAAGGAGGAAGAGATAGAGGATCTCACTCTTGAGATAGCAAACACGAGAAGCGTTACGCCGCAGGCGAAGGAAGAAGTCATAAACGAGTTCTACGGAGTCTGTCTTGCGCAGCAGTACATCGCCGAAGGCGGTATCAGCTATGCGAAAGAACTCCTCGAGAAGGCCCTCGGAAACGAGAAGGCTCTCGACGTCATCGGAAAGCTTACTGCTTCTCTTCAGGTTAAGCCTTTCGAATTCATACGGAAAACAGAAGCCTCACAGCTTCTCAACTTCATACAGGATGAGCATCCTCAGACGATCGCCCTCATCCTTTCCTATCTGAACCCCGGCCAGGCCGCGCTCATCATTTCGGCGCTCCCGCCTGACAGGCAGTCCGACGTTGCTAAGCGTATAGCTATGATGGACCGTACAAGTCCGGATGTCATCAAAGAAGTGGAAAAGATACTCGAATCCAAGCTTTCATCCCTTGTCAATCAGGATTACACGATCATCGGCGGCGTCGATGCAGTTGTCGACATCCTCAATACTGTTGACAGAAGCACTGAGAAGCATATCATGGAAACCCTCGAGATCGACGAGCCCGAGCTTGCGGACGAGATCAGAAAGAAGATGTTCGTATTCGAAGATATCCTGCTGCTTGATGACCGTGCGATACAGAGAGTTCTGCGTGATGTTGAGCAGTCAGATCTTGCTGTGGCTCTCAAGGGCGCCAACGAAGAAGTTCAGAACGTCATATTCAATAACCTTTCGAAGCGTCTCGCTCTCATGATCAGAGAGGATATGGAATTCATGGGACCTGTCAGAATGAAGGACGTTGAAGAGGCTCAGCAGAAGATAGTTAATACGATAAGACGTCTCGAAGATGCATCCGAGATCGTAATTTCACGTGGCGGAGGAGACGAGATAGTTGTCTAATTCACTTATCAAATCCTACAATCTGGGCTATGCCGCCCGTGAGGAGCAGAAGAAAAAACGCGTTATAGACAGCAACCAGGCTGTTTCGGACAGGATAAAGGCCCTTTCGGAAATACTAGAGAGCGTCCCGCAGGATGATTTCGTTGACGAGTTCAGCGAGGGGCTTGATGCGGAACAGGTGGATGCGCTCCTTGCGGACCAGGAAGAGGTTGCAGCTGAGAGGGCAAAGAATGAAGCCGCGCAGAAGCTCATAGATGAAGCCAATGAGCAGGTTGAGCAGATGCTGGCTGATGTCCGCGAGCAGGCCGAAAGGATTATAGAAGAAGCCAATGCCAGGGCAGAGGGGATTTTCGAAGAAGCCAGGGCGAAGGGCGAAGCAGAAGGAAACGAGAGGGGCTACGCAGAAGGTCTTCAACGTGCTTCCGAACTGGAGAAGGCGGCCGAGGAGAAAGCCGCGGCGCTTGATGAGGAATTCGATGCGAAGATGAGCGAGCTTGAGCCGAAGTTCGTATCTACGCTTACCGATATATACTCGCATGTCTTCGGGATTGATCTTAGCGGGCGGAGCGACGTCGTCGTCAATCTTCTGAAGGATGCGATAAGGAACATAGAAGGCGCGAAGAATTTTCTTGTTCATGTGTCCAGGGATGACAGAGAATATGTCAATGAGCACAGGGATGAACTGACGGAGGGGCTTGGTGCTTCCGCGACTGTCGAGATCATCGAGGACGTCACGCTGACCGAAGGAAACTGCTTCATAGAGACTGACGGCGGCATATACGACTGCAGCCTCGGAACTGAAATGGAGCTTCTCAAGAAAGAGCTCAGAGTGCTCTCGTACACTCAGAAGGACGGATGATGGCCGGCGCGATTATGGATATTGATTTTGAAAAGTATAAAAAGGTCTGTGAAAGGACCTTTTTTAAGAAACTGGGAAAAGTCGTCAACGTCGTCGGACTGACGATCGAGAGCAACGGACCGGACGCAAAGCTTGACGATCTGTGCAGGATAATCGTCAACGATGAGGAAGATAAATACATCCTTGCCGAGGTCGTCGGCTTCAAGGACGGCAAGACGCTTCTGATGCCTTTTGAGTCGACGGAGGGCATAGGCTTCGGATGCGTGGTCGAGAACATGGGCTATCCGCTTTCGGTGCCGGTAGGTCCCGAGCTTCTCGGGCTGGCCCTTGACGGAATAGGGCGTCCGATCGACGGAAGCGAGGTAAACTGCACACAGAGCTATCCGATAGAAGCACCCGCGCCTGATCCGCTTAAGCGCGTGATAATCAATGAGATACTTCCCCTCGGCGTCAAGGCCGTGGACGGAATAATGACTATAGGAAAAGGGCAGCGTATAGGAATATTCGCAGGCTCCGGTGTAGGAAAGAGCACGCTCCTCGGTATGTTCGCAAGGAACACGAAAGCCGACATCAACGTTATCGCGCTTATCGGCGAGCGAGGCAGGGAAGTGCGTGAATTCATAGAGAGAGACCTCGGCGAGGAAGGCATGGCAAGGTCCGTCGTCGTTGTTGCGACAAGCGACAAGCCTGCACTTGTCAGGCGTAAGGCGGCACAGACGGCAACGGCGATAGCGGAGTATTTCCGCGACCAGGGCAAGGACGTGCTTCTGATGATGGATTCGCTTACGCGTTTTTCGATGGCGCAGCGTGAGATAGGCCTTGCGAGCGGAGAACCGCCTGTTACGAGAGGATATCCGCCGAGCGTGTACGCACAGATGCCTAAGCTCCTAGAGCGCGCGGGATGCGACGACAAAGGCTCGATCACAGGACTGTACACGGTTCTCGTTGATGGTGATGATTTCAACGAGCCGATCACGGATACCGCAAGATCGATATTAGACGGGCATATAATGCTCGACAGGAAGCTCGCTCACAAAAATCATTACCCCGCCATCGATGTTCTGCAGAGCATTTCGCGTTGCATGAGCCAGATAGCATCGAAGGAGCACAAGGCGGTGGCCAACCGCCTGAAGACCGTTCTCGCCACATATACCGAGGCCGAGGACCTTATAAACATAGGCGCGTACAAGGCAGGGGCCAATCCGAACATAGACTATTCCATCGAGAAGATCGACAAGGTCAACGAATTCCTGTGCCAGGATGTCGACAGCAGGTATTCGCTCGATGAGGAGATACGGCTGCTAGAGGAGATATTTGAGGAAGAGGGGCAGGGGGTTACCTAAGGACGCTCGGCGAACAATGGCTCTGCTTTAATCCGCTCAAGCGCCGCTCAGGCTGTCACGACCTTCGGTCCTGACATATCGCGGTGCCACTCGCCGTGGCGGCATCCTGCATATCCATGCAGGATAGGCGTAAGGGTCCCACCACCTGCGGTGGTCCCCCCTAACAACATATTATGGCAAGATTCAGATACAGGATGCAGAACATCCTGAACGTAAAAGAAAAGCTGGAGACTCAGGCGAAGAATGAATTCGCCATAGCCGCGGCGCGCGAGCGGGAGGAAGAAGAGAAATATAACGCGCTCCTTCAGCGGCGGGCTCTTTTCGAGGCAGAGCTGAAGAGGCTCTGCGAATCCGATCTGGATGTTTTAACGATACAGGAAGCGGAAAATGCCCTGGAAGTGATCAAATACCATGTCGCGCAGCAGCAGCTGGTCTTAGCGGCGGCAAGGCAGGAACTTGAGGTCGCGCGTCAGAAGCTCACGGCGGCGATGCAGGACCGTAAGACTCATGAGAAACTGAAAGAAAAGCAGTTCGAGGAATTCAAGGCCGAAGAGGCTGCGAAGGAAAGCAAAGAAATAGACGAGCTTGTAAGCTACAGGTTCGGATCAGAGGAATGATATGGCAGACGAAGAACTTTCCCCAAAGGAAAAGAAAAAGAAAGAAAAAGCGGATAAGAAGGCAGGAAAGGGGTTTGACGCCCTTGCAACTGATGACGGCGCCCTTTATACCGACATGGGAGACGAGGATGAGGGATTTTCGCCCTCGGTATTCATCATCGTCCTGCTCATAGTCGTTATTTGGGTAGCCATACTGGCGCTTCTCATCAAGCTCGACATAGGCGGGTTCGGATCTGGTGTTCTGCGCCCGATCTTAAAGGACGTTCCGGTAGTCAACAAGATACTGCCTGAAGCGGTTTCAACGGAAGAATACGTCGGCGAGTTCGACAATCTTCCCGATGCCCTTGCGGAGATCGAGCGGCTGAACAAGCAGATCGAAGATCTTCGGGAAGATCTGGCAAAGGGCGGCGATGAGGAGTCTGAGGAGATCAAGTCCCTTAAGGAGGAGATCCTAAGGCTGCGTACGTTCGAGGACAGCCAGGTCGAGTTCCAGAAGCTCAAGACCGAATTCTACGAGGAAGTCGTATTCTCGGACAAAGCCCCTGAAATAGAACAGTACAAGACATATTATGAGTCGATAGATCCCGATAATGCCGAGTATCTGTACAAGCAGGTCGTCCAGCAGCTCGAGACCGATAAGATCATGGACGAGTATGTCAAGGCATACTCTGAGATGAAGCCTAAGCAGGCGGCGGCGATTTTCAACGAGATGGGCGATAATCTCGACCTTGTGGCGAAGATCCTCGGACACATGGAAGCTAATTCCCGCGCGAAGATCCTCCAGGTAATGGATAAGGACATCGCATCAAAGCTCACGAAGATCATGGACCCTGACTAAAGCCGAGATTTTATGCAGCTTTTATCAAAAATCCGGGGTTAAGATTTATCTATCTTCAGTCGATAAAGAATATGAGTGTTAACGCACCTTGAAAACTGAAGAGAGGAGGACGGAAGATGGCAAACACTACAGTAACAAAAGTGAGCGAACTTCTGCTTACGAACGTTACCGCCGGTATCAAGTCCGGTGACCAGAAGATTTCCGATGCCAAGGGATTCACAGATGTCATGAATTCAGCTAAGGATTCAACGGCAAATGCCGCAAATGACAAGCCAATGGATGCATCAAAAGCATCAAGAACGGTAGTTGAAAGTCCTATGAGCAAGGAAATCGCTTCCGGGGAAAAGGTAAAGAAAGACCCTGTCGGAAACAAGAACGACATGGCAGAGCTTACCGATGAAGTTGCAAAAGAAGCTTCAGAGATCATGGACAAGATCAAGAGCGTTCTTGATGTCAGTGATGAAGAGCTTACAACGGCAATGGAAAACCTCGGAATCACTGCTATCGACCTTCTGGATCCTGTGAGCATCAAGGAACTGTGCATGGAGCTTACAGGTACCGCTGATTCGATCTCACTCATAACGAACGCTGATCTTTATGAGAGCGTCAAAGAGATCGTTAAGACGGCAGAAGATGCGGTAAGCAGACTGACCGCTGAGTTCTCACTGACGGATGATGAGGCATCTGCGATTTTCGAAGATCCCGCATTCGCGGCGAACGTGAACGAAGCAGTCGAAAAACTTGAAAACGCTGCGGCAGGTATTCTCGCACAGACACCTGATGAGAATATCGCAATAAGACCGGAGCATGACATGGATGTCGACCATCAGACAGACGCAGACGCAGTCGCTGATATTAAAGATACAAACGCAATAGCCGGCACGGAAGCACAGGCTGTTACGGTAGAGGTTAAGGGGACACCCGAAAGCAGGCCGATCGGATCCGGAGAAACAACGAGCGAGGCAGTTGATAATCCGCTTGCAAGAACGACAACAGACACGACTGAGACGTTCAAGGCAGCAGTAAAGAGCGGGGAAGCCGAACTCAAAGGAAACAATGAAGGATTCGAGCATGCATCGAGATTCGCAGAAAGCGAAGCGATAGCAGCGCCCCAGCAGACGGTGGATACCACAGTCAACAACCTCGGCGATGTGATCGAAACGGTAACCCGTTATTCGAACGCTGAAGCAGATTCGATAATGAGTCAGGTAACCGAATCGATCAGAGTCAACTACTCGGCAGATACGACCTCGATGGAAATGCAGCTTCACCCCGCATCGCTCGGAACGGTGAACATGCATATAGCATCAACGAACGGAGTAGTTACCGCCCATATCCTTGTTGAGAACGAAGCAGTCAGGGCAGCGCTTGAAAGCCAGCTGATAACCCTTCAGCAGACATTCGAAGAGCAGGGACAGAAAGTTGAAGCAGTTGAAGTATCAGTTGCGAACTACGATCTGAACAAGGGCAACAGTTCCGCATCCGACCAGAATGCGCAGGATAACAGCACAGGACGTACGGGAAGAGTCGGAACAAGGCGTCGTATCAATCTCAACGATCTTGAAGAAGAAGAGCTTGAAAATCTTGACGAAGACGAAAAGATTTCAGCCGACATGATGGCAAGATCGGGGAACAGCGTTGATTACACAGCATAGTAAAGGAGACAGCCTATGTCAACAGTAGCAAACATAGTAAACGGTGAAATCCAGAAAAACGGTGTTGCTGCTTCCGAGGCTAAGAACAATACGGCCAAGTCAGGCGACCTTGATAAGGAAGCCTTCCTCCAGCTCTTAGTTACTCAGATGAAATACCAGGATCCCCTGGAACCTACAGACAACACTGAATACGTTTCACAGCTCGCGACTTTCTCCGAACTTGAGCAGATGACCAACCTCGTTGCATCGTCAGACCTTACAAGAGCATCACAGCTCGTAGGACAGTATGTGACGGTAAAGGAAAAGAATGAGCTCACCGGAGAAGAAACGCTTATCGGCGGCAAAGTTGATTTTGTAACGGTTGAGAACGGCAAGGGTTACCTTAACATCGACGATGGCAAGTATTCGATCGATAATCTCGATTCCGTAGTTGATGAGAAGTACCTGAACGCTTATAACCTTGCGGCCGAGTTCAAATCGAGCCTGAGCTCGCTTCCGACGCTCGCTAATCTCACAACAAGCTACAGGGATATAATCGATAACCTTTCTTCAGTGCTTGACGATATGTCAACATATGAGAAGAGTTTCCTTACTGCCGCTCAGATCGCGGACTTTGGCAAGTACAAAGAGAGAATGGCAGAGCTTGTGCACATAGAGGAAGCTGAGCAGGGATCGGCAACGGAGCCGGAAGAAGAGGCGTAACGAGCTTATACCTGATAAGGAGGATTCGTTTATGAAGATCTTGAACGGACAGTTCCCCTCTATCGAACAGGCAGCAAGCGAATATTTAGATAACAGGCCGGGCAGCGAGGCCGTAAAGTCAGGAAGCAGATCATTCGCAGAGGTTTTCGAAAATAAGAGAACAAATGCGATACCGAAGTTTTCCAAACATGCGGAAAACAGATTATCTGAAAGGAACATCGAATTATCGGATAAGGTGATGGACAGGCTGAGCGCAGGGATGCAGGCTGCAGGGCAGAAGGGAATTAACGAATCGCTGGTGATGGTCGACCAGCTCGCATTCATAGTAAATGTCAAAAATCAGACCGTTATAACCGCACTCGACGGAAATGATCAGAAGGGAAACGTCTTCACGAACATAGACGGAGCGGTGATAGCTTAAGTAACATTAACGGGATCGGACCTCACGGAGATCCCTCAATCCCCCGAATGACAGAAGGGGAAACAGGCTAGGAGGTAAATGCCTTATGATGAGATCACTTTTTTCAGGTGTTGCAGGTCTTAAGACTCACCAGACCAAGATGGACGTTATCGGTAACAATATCGCAAACGTAAACACCGTAGCATATAAGTCACAGAACGTTAC
>JAILNQ010000046.1 GCA_024691425.1 Lachnospiraceae bacterium | reverse complement strand
GGAAAATCTCTCGCCCGCTTTGATATCCGCCGACACGAACAGAGATCTTCCGAATCTTCTGCCTTCTTTCTGCTTTTCGGTAAGCTCGTATGTTATATTTCCGATGGCCTGTTCGACGTTTCTTATCTGCCTTACCATATCGGCAAACTCATCGCTGTTCATCGAAAATCCGGAATCAACCCCGCCGTCCTCGCGGTTTAAAGTCAGGTGCTTTTCAATGACTTTCGCGCCGAGCGCGACAGCGGCTATCGCAACCTCCGCTCCCATCGAATGATCGGAAAGTCCTGTGATGCATCCGAATGTTTCAGCCATATTAGCTATCACGCTGAGGTTCATATCACTGTACGGTGCCGGATAAGCCGATGTGCACTTTAAAAGGACGATATCATCATTCCCCTCCTCTCGGCATACGGTTACCGCCCTGTCAATCTCAGAAAGCGTGGCAATTCCCGTTGAAATGATGATCGGCTTATGCGTACTTGCCGCCTTTCTGATGAGCGGAATATCCCCTATCTCATATGATGCTATCTTGTAAGCGGGTGCCGAAAGCCCTTCAAGAAAATCAACTGCGGTAAAATCGAACGGTGTCGAAAAGCAGTCTATACCGGCTTTGCGGGCATGCTCAAAAATCGCCTCATGCCACTCCCACGGCGTGTGCGCCTCATCATAAACATCATAGAGCGTGCGTCCTTCCCAGAGCGATCCGTCCTGAGTCCTGAAATACTCATTATCGCAGTTAAGCGTTATCGTATCTGCAGTATAGGTCTGTATCTTTACCGCATCGGCGCCTGCTGCCTTTGCGGCATCGATTATAGCCATTGCCCTGTCCAGGCTTCCGTTATGGTTGCCTGACATCTCAGCTATGATGTATGTCCTGCCGGTACCGATGGCGCTCTGACCGATCTTAATGCTTTTATTCATACAATCTCCTGTCAAGAATCATGATAACTTATTAATTTTACCATATTTTCCATTGTTCTGACATCATATCTTTGGTCGCACGGAAGCGCGAGAAGATGCGAATATATGTACCGCGCATTATCATCAAATGATTTTTTTGCATTTTCATATACAGGCCACAGAACCGGTGCATATATGTCGTGTTCGCGCAAAAGTGTCTGCAGTCCTTCCCTGTCATCGGCATAAACCGGATAGTAAAGCGGAACTTCACCGTCTTTTAAGTCCCTGACTTTCCTTACGCTCTTAAAAACTGAAAGCGCTCCATCGAGAAAACGCGCATTTTCGCTCCTCCTTGATGCAATATCTTTTGCATCTACGCCTTCGGCCATCTCGCTAGATAGCAAAGACATGGAATAAGCGCCCATAAAATCATCATATCTGTCCGATTCAGATCCGGTGTTCTCCCGAAGGAAGTGCGCTTTCACCGCGCCATCAAGGCCAAGGAGATAATCACCTTTTTCCTTCATGGCATCAAGACGTCTGCTTACGAACGCACCGCCCTCAAACTCCAAGGTTTCACCTTCTTCAGAAATGATCCCGATCCCAAAGCCTCCGTCGGGTATCTCCATCCACTTTCTGATGCTTCCGACAACGAAGTCAGAACGTTTCACGGCGGCACCAGTCATGAAGAGCGACTGCGTCATATCCTCGATAACACTGATTTTCTTTTCCCTGAGAGCATTTATATACCCTGACATATTATCGAGGGTATCCATGCCGAAATACGTATGGAACAGTACAAGTGAAGATCCTGTCTTTCTGATCAGCTCATCGATTTCTTCCGGATCCGGTTCAAGTTCCCTGTTGACATGATAATAGAACACTTCCCATCCGGCCTCCTCAAACGGGAGGATGACTGTATCGCATGTATAAACCGGAAGAAGACATCTTTTCGATCTTTCTTCAGGTGCGCTGCTTTCTATGCTCTGCAATGCGGCGGAGAAAGCGCTTCTGCCGCTATCGTAATATCTTACGTCTTGCGAACAGTCCTCAAGGAAACGGAATATATTATTATCTTTATATGCCCTGTCATTTCCGGTTATCTCAAAAAAGCTTCCGGTTTCGCGGAAACGCAGCATCGCTCGCGCGATCCTCACCGCTCCTTTGCCGTCGGTGATCTTCCGGGACTTTTTTGCCATTTGGGATTGAAGTTCAGGTGATTCCATGAGCTTTTTCAGGTATCCTGATATGTTTTCAAGGGCAATGTCCATTCTGTCCCTTATGTCACCGGCATAGAACATGATCCCGTTATCTTTAAGCCACCTTGCGTCAGGCAGCTGATCATCCGATATGCTGTAAAGCACTGCAGGAAGACCGGTCGCGCAGCATTCATACGGAACCGTTCCGGCGGCCGTGACAGCTATGCTGCAGTCCTCCATAAGAGACTTCATGTCAACAACGTTCTTAAGCGCGCTTATCCTGCCGGGATGTTCTTTCTCAAGAGTCTCAAGTTCTGCAAAAGCATCTGAATACTCACCGGCTACGGCTGCAAGCTTTAAATTTTCCGAAGGCAGGGTATTCAGAATGTGCTCGGCGATCTTCGGCAGAAAAGAAGCAGCACCGCCTCCCCCGCAAAGCAGTACATTGCAGACTCTCCCGTCACCTTCAGCATAGAACTTTTCCCTTTTTCTGACATTGAAAAACTGCTCACGAAGCGGAGCATAGACCGTCCCGACCAGCAGACGCGTGTGATATCCGTCATAAAGAGCTGCTGCTTTTTCCTTTCTTGCGAGCACATCATAGTTGATAATTATATCAGCCTCTTTTGTGCTGTCGAGAAAATCATCGATATAAGCAACGATCGCGGACTTTCTGAGCTCTTTGAGGTAGTTATCGTTCAGATGGTAAGAGTCCACAAGGAAAATCGGAACCTTCCCGTCATGACTTTCCCTGTCCGCTATACTCCTTACGGCATCGAGCTCATCGGCAGATATGTCATCCCAGTTGACCGAAAGGTTAAAATACACTGCTCCCGAAGATCTCAGAGCATTTTCAGATTCACTGTCCGAAACGAGAAAGACCACATTTTCGCCTGCCTCTGTCAGAGCCTTCCCTATAGTCAGGCATCTCATGAGGTGGCCCATCCCGATCTTACTGTTTGCATCTGTTCTTATAAAGACCATATGTATTCCCTAAACCGCGTACAGCACGGTCTCTTCACTGGAGCGGCTGTGCTGGCGCATGTAGAATCTGTATCCGAGCTCTTTCAGCTCATTATATATGACAATGACATCCTCATTGTTGTGATAGATGCAGATGGCCATTCTCGGATGACCTGCTAAAATAAGAGCCTTTGCGCCCTTGATGGCCGCAAGTTCGCTTCCTTCTATATCCATCTTTATGATGGTGGCATCCTTGTATTCGTCATGTGAATCAAGTGCTATGACTTTCACGTTAAGCGCCCCATCGTCCGAAATACTCGAGCCTATCGACCCGCCTCCCGAAAAGCTCAATGTGTCATCATGGTCATAAAGCCCTGCGCACACCGGCACGACAGTATCTGATCCGGCATTCTTCCTTATCTCGCCGATATTTATCTCATCAGGCTCAAACGCATATATCTTTTTCGGGCAGGCATTAAGGAATCTGCTCATCTCCTTTATCGTATCGCCTGTATATGCGCCCGCATCTATAACGACATCGTTTTCAGAAAGGCCTAAAAGCTCCCAGTCATAAAGATAGGCTTCATCATGGTTGAGGCTGCTTATCGCCGTAACGTCGCCTGTGTACCTTGCATGAAGAAACGCTTCAAAAACATCTTTTGATTCCTCATCAGAAAGAGCAGCATATATTTCCTCGATGACCGCCTTGTTCTTCGTAAGAAATTCCCGCTCCATCCTATGGCTTGCGTGGACATCAAAATAGTCCACATGACCAGCCATTGAAAACTTCTTTTTAAGCTCCGGAAGAAGGGTATCCTCTATTACCGCAAGAACTGCATTGAAGCTTTCATGTCTTTTTATCATTTCATCGGCAGTGATGCATTCAATGCTCCTTCCCGCTATCTCTATCTTCTTCCCGGGAAAAAGATACTCGGGGGTTTCTATGAAGCACAATTCTTTGATCCCGTTATCTATGAGAATTGCTGCCGCTTCTTTTCCTATCTGTCCGGCTCCGTATATCGCAACGGGCAGGCCGTCATCCACAAGATCATTCAGCACCTGATCTCTCGTTCTGTATTTTCCGAGATCGTTAAAATCCAGATGTTCCATAGTATTCCGCCTTTATCTGTTTTTGATCCGGTACTTCATTTCGGCCATTTCCCAATCGGACAGATTATCAATGTCCTGTGCATCCATCTCCGAAATGATGATCGGATAGTAGTCATCATCTATTGTTCCCTTGCGCTCTATGAGCTTTCTGACGTTATAAACGTAAAACTGTCCGGCATCATGATAGAGCGGCTCAAGATCCTGCGATCTCGTACGTGTGTACTCAGGATTTTTATACGCTGCAGACCCGTCCTCCCTTATGACAAAACATCTCTGGGGCGGATAGGAGTACTGTATGAGCGGTATTACTACCGCAGGCTCCTTCTCTTCCATTATCTTAAGAGCTTCAGCCATCGTTTCCGGGTCTATTAAGGCCGCTGTTGCATAGATGCACGTAAGATACGAAAATTCCTCGCCCCTCTTTTTATACTCATCAAGCACTTCAAGAAGAACGTCCTCTGTCGTCGCATGATCTCCGGCAGTCGCCTCGCTTCTCATGAAAGGAACTTCTGCTCCGTATTTTCGTGCGATCTTAGCTATCTCCTCGCTGTCTGTGGAAACCATCACTTCATCAAAAAAACCACAGCTTTTAGCTGTGTCTATCGCATAGGATATGATCGGCTTACCGCAAAAATCTCGTATGTTCTTTTGCGGTATCCTCTTGCTCCCGCCTCTTGCGGGTATTATCGCGATCGATTTTCCCATCACATGTCCCTGTTGAGCTCACTGAAGTCATAATTATTCACATCAGTGATGATCCTTCTCGTCTCCTCGGTTCCGCAGCAGCAGAGCATGTCAAGAATCGACAGTCCGCCTTCGAAGCCGGGGAATGCCTGTTTGTAGCTGCATCCCTTGTAATCGATGTATTTATGATTAAGTCCTGCGTCCGTAAAGCACGGTATTTCAACGTATGCCGAGCTTCCGAGGTTGGAAAGATACGTATCACATCCGGTTTTACGGCACATGTCGACGAGCATGTCAGTTTTTTTGCCCTCGAACTCATAATCGCGGTCATAGCATATCTTCGTCGTGATCTTAAGCTCAGAAAGAAGCCAGTTCATTATATGGATGTCAAGCTCTGAAAGATATTCCCACTGTCTCGTATAAAGGTCCTCTATGAAGTCCTTATACTCAGAAAAGTAAGGCGTCTTCCCGTACAGCAACGAAATCGTCCTGTATGTCTTGCTTCTCCAGTCCGTGTCATTGTTTATCTGTACATCGCATATGTTCTGGTCGAACTTGTTTTTTGTCACAACGGGAACCTGGATGTAGTCCCATGCATCCTTCGTTCTTACCCTGTTCCTCTTCTGCCAGCTCTTCTTTTCGAACTGGACCTTCGTGACGTACATAAATACATCCGACATATATATCTTGCCGATAAGCCCGGGATAGGGCCAGTAATTCGGCTGATGTCCCGATAGGATCATTGATCGTTTCCGTCCTTTTCTTTACTGTACCATGCGGTGATCTTCTTAACCGCCGTTATCGTATCTTCGACGTCTTCATCGCTCATCAGAGGATAAAGCGGTATGCTCATTATTCCTTTATAGATTTCCTCGGCCAGAGGGCAAAGTCCTTTTTCGTAGCCGCGGTTTTTGTAGAACGGGAACCAGTAAACCGGAATATAGTGTATCTGGCACTGGACATTCTCCGCAGCCATGGCATCGAAGAATTCCCTTCGTGTGCACGATAGCTTCTCAAGGTCGAGCCTTATGATGTACAGGTGTCTCGTCGAATCGGATTCGGGTATCTCCTTCTGAACGATGATCTCAGGTACGTCCGAGAAAGCCTCGTTGTACCTTCTTACTATCTCTTTCCTTCTTGCCGAGAACTTCTGAAGCTTGTTCAGCTGACTGATAAGAAGCGCCGCCTGAAAATCCGTCATGCGGTAGTTGTATCCGAGCGAAAGCATTTCATAGTACCACGGACCCTCAGGAGTTTTCTCATGCATTTCCGAAAAATCATGAGTGATACCATGAGTATGCGCAAGGACTGCCCTTCTGTGAAGACCGGGATCGTTCATCGTGACCGCTCCGCCTTCACCGCTGGTTACAGTTTTGACCGGATGAAAGCTGAAGCATGTAATGTCAGCAAGAGAGCCGACAGGTTTTCCGTCATACTTCGTACCTATGGCATGCGCGGCATCCTCTATGAACACAAGATGGTAGTCATCGCATATTTCCCTGATCTTCTTATGATCAACGGCCTGACCGGTATAGTCAACCGCTACGACCGCTTTCGTCTTATCGGTAATATGCTCCTTGATGGATTCCGGAGAGATGTTGTACGTCTCGGGATCGACGTCCGCGAACACCGGTTTTGCTCCGCAGTAGAATGCACAGTTAGCTGATGCAGCGAAAGTCAGAGGCGTAGTTATGACTTCATCCCCCGGTCCTATTCCCGCCGCAAGGCATGCTACATGAAGAGCCGCAGTTCCGTTGCTGACTGCAACCGCATACTTGGCTCCCGTGATCTCGCATAGCTTCTTTTCGAGCTCGTCAACCTTGGGGCCGCAGGTTATGAGGGGACTTCTGAGCGTTTCGGCAACGCTTTTTATATCATCTTCCTCAACACACTGCCTGCCGTAATATATCGTTTCTTTTCTTACCG
>JAILNQ010000040.1 GCA_024691425.1 Lachnospiraceae bacterium | reverse complement strand
CCTCTGCCTTGCTTCGGATCTCGATGATCTGCGCTCAAGGCTTTCAAGGATGGTAGTTGCATATGACGTTAACGGAAATATAGTTACCGCAGATGATATACATGCAGTAGGTTCTATGATGGCTCTTCTTAAGGATGCCGCTAAGCCGAATCTCATCCAGACGCTTGAGCATACTCCAGCGCTCGTTCACGGCGGCCCTTTTGCGAATATAGCACACGGCTGCAATTCTGTAAGAGCAACAAAAGCCGCTCTTAAGATGGGCGATATCGCGATAACTGAAGCAGGTTTCGGAGCCGATCTCGGAGCTGAGAAGTTCCTTGACATCAAATGTCCTATGGCAGGACTTACTCCTGATGCTTGCGTGATCGTTGCTACTGTAAGGGCACTCAAGTATAACGGAGGTGTTCCGAAAGCCGATCTTTCTTCGGAGAACATGAAAGCTCTTGAAGCAGGAATAGTAAACCTTCGTAAGCATATCGAGAACATACAGCTTTACGGACTTCCGGTAATCGTGTCTTTGAATGCTTTTGATACTGATACGGAAAATGAACTCGAGTTCGTGAGAAAATACTGCACTGACATGGGTTGTGATTTTGCTCTTTCGAAAGTCTGGGCAAAAGGCGGTGCGGGCGGTGAAGAGCTTGCAAAAGCCGTGATCGATACTCTTGAGAATAAAAAGAGCAGCTATAAACCGCTTTATGATTTTGCGCTTCCGATCAAGGACAAGATTGAGAAGATCGCAACGAAAGTATACGGAGCAGGTGCTGTGGCATTTTCCGATGCCGCCGCAAAGAAGATGGCTGAGCTTGAGAAACAGGGCTTCGGTAATCTTCCTGTATGCATGGCGAAAACTCAGTATTCACTTTCGGATGATCCGGCTCTTTTAGGAAGGCCCGAAGGTTATACTCTGAATGTCAGGGATATGTATGTTTCAGCCGGCGCTGGTTTTGTCGTTGCACTTACCGGGAATATCATGACGATGCCCGGACTTCCTAAGAAGCCGGCCGCATATGACATCGATGTTGATAAGGACGGAAATATTATAGGACTTTTCTGATCCGTCTGATTTTTTCTTATGGAGGCTGATATGGCAAAGCTGATAGATGGTAAACTTATTTCTTCGCAGATAAAAGATGAACTTAAGAACAAGATAGAGAATGAAGGCATTTCGGCAACCCTTGCGGTCATTCAGGTCGGAAACGATCCTGCCAGCACAGTCTATGTCGGGAACAAAAAGAAGGCGTGCGAGTACATAGGCATAGGTTCTAAGTCTTTCGAGCTCGGCGATAATACAACTGAAGACGAGCTCCTTGCTCTCATAGACAGGCTTAATGATGATGAGATGATAAACGGTATACTTGTTCAGCTGCCGCTCCCTTCACATATCGATGAGAAGAAGATCATAAACCGGATTTCTCCTTTAAAGGATGTGGACGGTTTCCATCCGTGGTCTGTCGGAAATCTTTGCATAGGGCAGGAAGGCTTTGTAAGCTGTACGCCTGCAGGGATCATCGAGCTTCTCAAAAGGAGCGATATTAAGATCGAAGGAAAGGAATGCGTAGTCATCGGAAGAAGCAATATCGTAGGAAAGCCTATGGCGCTCCTTCTTCTTGCGAACAACGGAACAGTTACCGTCTGCCATTCGAAAACGAAAAATCTGAAGGATATATGTAAAAGAGCTGATATACTCGTAGCGGCTGTCGGAAAGCCGAAAATGATCAACAGCGAATACATCAAAGAGGGCGCAACAGTCATAGATGTGGGCATCCACAGGATGGATGACGGAAAGCTCTGCGGTGATGTTGATTTTGATGATGTAAGCCCTCATGCAGGTGCTATAACCCCGGTTCCCGGCGGAGTAGGCCCTATGACTATAGCTATGCTCATGGTAAACTGCGTGCAGGCCGCTACCCGCAAGGAGAGATAAATGCAGTGCAAAGTCTGCAATGCCTTCATACCTGAAGGCTACATGTACTGTCCTGTATGCGGGGAAGAGATCATCATCGTATCCGATTTTGAGATCAAGCTCGAAGACAACATTGATGTTGCCTCCCTCGTGCAGACTGCCGAGATACCGGATGTTGAGGATGCGAAGAAAAAGACGCGTCCTATTCGCGTAGAGGAACAGAATGAAAAGAAACAGAATGTAAAGGAACCAAAAAAGAAGAAAAAAGGCGTGAACACTAAATGGTTAGTTCTTTTTTCCGTTTGCGCCGCGGTATTTGTTGCCGGCTGTATTTTTGCATCTGTTGCGATCTCAAGATATTTTTCGTACGACTATCAGTATGATAAGGCCGAAAGGCTATATGACAGCGGTGATTTCAAGGAAGCCATCAAGACCTGTAAGCATCTTATCACTCTCGGGAATGATGAAAAGGGCAAGATACTTCTCGCTGACAGCTATATAGCGGATCATAATTATGATGCCGCGATCGCGGTTCTTTACAGCGCGCTTGATGATTATCCCAACGATATGACGCTGTATGACCGTATTGTTGACTGTTACAAGTCAGAAAGCAACAGCGATGGCATACACGAACTCATAAACAACAGCAAAGACTCGACTCTAGCGCTCCGGTATTCCGACTATGTTTCGATATCACCGACATTTTCGCTTGAATCGGGCACGTATATCGAACCGGATCCGATCAAGCTTTCAGCACCCGGAGAAGGAAAGATTTTTTATACTGTCGACGGGAGCGAACCGACAGAAGAATCCCTGAGCTACATGGGCCCGATCCCTCTCGAGACAGGTAAAACGGTCATATCCGCTATTTACATAAACGAAAAGGGAATCGTAAGCGATGTCGTAACAAACACTTATGAAGTCGAGCTTGATGTTCCGGACCCGCCTGAGCTTCTCGTCGAGAGCGGCAATCTGTCAAAGCCTGAACTTATTGGAGTGACTGCACCGGAAAATCTGAGGGTATATTATACGACAGACGGCAGCGTTCCGACGACTTCGTCGAACGAATACGATTCGCCGTTTCTTATGCCGATAGGAAAGAGCACTTTCACGTTCATATGTGTAAGCGAGAACGGGCTGGTTTCAGAACCTGTTGCGGGAACGTATAATCTGAACATGAATGTAGCGATCGCAAAAGATATGGCTGAATATGCCATATCCTATCAGCTCATGAGCACCGGGGAGATGGTGCTCGGAAAAACATACAGGGCAGAGTACGGTTATGCTGATTCAAGCCGTATTTATTATGTCATAAATGAATACAACGGTACCAAGGCGACCGGCAGGATGTTTGCGGTCGATATTTTGAGCGGTGAGTTGTTCAGATTCAACAAGGAGGATAAGAAATGTACAAGATTCTAAAGGCATGCAATCTCGCTTCCAACATCTTTTTGATGGATGTTGAGGCTAGGCGCATAGCGAAAGCATGCGAACCCGGGCAGTTCGTCATTGTCAGGATCGATGAGAGGGGCGAGCGTATACCGCTCACCATATGTGATTATGACAGGGAAAAAGGAACGATAACTATAGTCGTGCAGACGATAGGAGCTTCAACGACAAGAATGCAGAAGCTTCAGACCGGCGATTATTTCATGGATTTCGTCGGACCGCTCGGCAGGCCCTCGGATTTTGTGCATGAGGACATAGAATCACTGAAAGGAAAGAAAATGCTTTTCGTCGGCGGCGGACTCGGAACTGCACCTGTTTATCCGCAGGTCAAATGGCTCCATGAGCACGGGATCGATGCGGATGTCATCATCGGCGCTAAGACGAAAGATCTCGTAATACTTGAGGAAGAGATGAAAGCCGTTGCCGGTAATCTTTATGTTACGACCGATGACGGTTCGTACCAGCGTGCCGGAATGGTAACGGAGGTCATTAAGGATCTTGTCAATAATGAGGGCAGGACTTATGACGTCTGCGTTGCGATAGGACCTATGATAATGATGAAGTTCGTCTGCCTTCTCACGAAGGAGCTGGGCATCCCGACGATCGTATCAATGAACCCGATAATGGTCGACGGAACCGGAATGTGCGGGGCCTGCAGGCTTTTAGTAGGCGGCGAGGTAAAATTCGCCTGTGTTGACGGCCCTGAATTTGATGGGCATCTTGTTGATTTTGACCAGGCCATGAAGCGCCAGAACCTTTACAAGACTGAAGAGGGCAGAGCACTTCTTGCTGAGCAGGAAGGCAGCACGCATCACGGCGGATGCAATAATTGCGGAGGTGACAGATAATGGACGTTTTAAAGAAAGTACCTGTTAGAGAGCAGGATCCCAAAGTACGTGCCACCAACTTTGATGAGGTATGCCTCGGATACAACGAGAGCGAGGCAAAGGAAGAGGCCAGCAGATGTCTCACCTGTATGAACGCGCAGTGCGTCAAGGCTTGTCCTGTAAATATCGATATTCCGGGATTCATAAAGGAAATAAAAGAAGGGAATTTTGAGGAAGCCGGATATGTTATCGGAAAATCCAGCGCGCTTCCTGCAATCTGCGGACGTGTATGTCCTCAGGAGAGCCAGTGCGAGGGCAAGTGCATACGCGGAATAAAAGGTGAACCCGTATCGATCGGTAAGCTTGAGCGCTTCGTTGCTGATTATGCTATGGCAAAAGGCATCAAGCCTAAGAAGAGCACTGAATCAAACGGCAGGAAAGTGGCCATAATCGGCTCAGGCCCTGCAGGTCTTACATGTGCCGGCGATCTTGCCAAGATGGGATATGATGTTACGATTTTCGAAGCGCTTCATGAGGCAGGCGGAGTTCTCGTTTACGGTATTCCCGAGTTCCGTCTTCCTAAGGATGCAGTTGTAAAGAAGGAGATCGAGAACGTAATAGCACTCGGAGTGAAAATCGAGACAAATGTGGTCATCGGTAAATCCGTAACTATAGATGACCTTATGGAAAAAGAAGGATTCGAGGCAGTGTTCATCGGATCCGGTGCCGGCCTTCCGAAGTTCATGGGAATCCCCGGTGAGACCGCAAGCGGAGTATTCTCAGCTAACGAATATCTGACAAGAAACAATCTGATGAAGGCGTTCAAGGACGATTATGATACGCCTATCCGTCCCGGCAAGAAAGTCGCAGTCGTAGGCGGCGGAAATGTCGCAATGGATGCCGCAAGAACAGCACTTCGGCTCGGGGCTGAAGTAACGATCGTCTACCGCCGTTCGGAAGAGGAATTGCCTGCAAGAGTTGAGGAAGTGCATCATGCGAAAGAAGAAGGGATCATCTTCAACCTTCTGACAAATCCTACCGAGATACTCGTTGATGAGAACGGCTGGGTATGCGGAATGAAATGCATAAAAATGGAGCTCGGAGAACCCGATGAATCCGGCAGGCGCTCACCTGTTGAGATTCCGGGATCAGAGTTTACGATCGACGTTGACACAGTCATCATGTCGCTCGGAACCAGCCCTAATCCTCTCATCAGTTCGACGACGAAGGGTCTTGATACGAACAGAAGAAAATGCATTGTTGCAAATGAGGAATCCGGTGCTACGAGCAAGCCGGGCGTTTTCGCGGGCGGAGATGCCGTTACCGGAGCTGCCACCGTAATACTTGCGATGGGAGCCGGCAAGACTGCAGCTAAAGGAATAGATGAATATCTGAGGGCAAAATAATGTTAATGGTTGATATCATCAGAAAAAAGAGAGACGGCGGAAAGCTTTCGAAGGAAGAGATCGATTTTTTCATAAACGGATACGTTGCCGGCGAAATACCTGATTATCAGGTTTCCGCGCTCATGATGGCGATCTTCTTCAAAGGAATGGATGATGAGGAAACTCATCTCCTTACGTCTGCGATGCTTCATTCCGGCGAGGTGCTCGACCTTTCCGGCATCAAAGGCTTCAAGGTCGATAAACATTCAACAGGCGGTGTCGGAGACAAGACCTCGCTCGTCCTTACACCTATGGTTGCCAGCTGCGGTGTGAGAGTCGCGAAGATGAGCGGCAGGGGACTCGGACATACGGGCGGTACGATTGACAAGCTTGAGAGCTTCAAAGGATTTTCGACCGCGATAACTAATGAGCAGTTCATCGAGAATGTCAATAACATCGGCATTTCCATCATGGGACAGACGAAGAATCTCGCTCCTGCAGATAAGCTGCTGTATGCTCTGCGTGATGTAACTGCGACCGTAGACAATATGTCGCTCATTGCAAGTTCGATCATGAGCAAGAAGCTTGCTGCCGGTGCCAACGGAATAGTGCTCGATGTCAAATCCGGAAGCGGAGCGTTCATGAAGACTGATGAAGATGCAAGGCTTTTGGCGGAAAAAATGGTTTCCATAGGAAAGAGCGCAGGCGTTAAAGTCATGGCGGTCATTTCCGATATGGACCAGCCGCTCGGCCGGGCCGTCGGAAACGCGATAGAAGTTAAAGAGGCAATAGATACATTAAAAGGCAACGGTCCCGAGGATCTTCATGAACTGTGCTTAACACTCGGAAGCTATATGGTATATTTTGCCGGAAAAGCTTCCGACAGGGAAAGCGCAAGGGCAATGCTCGAAGAGTCTATATCGTCGGGCAGGGCATTAGATAAGCTTGCCGACTTCATAGAGGCTCAGGGCGGAAGCCGTGATGATGTATATAATACCGATAATCTTCCGAAAGCTTCAAAGAGCGTTGATTTTACGGCACCTTATGATTGCTATGTTTCATCGATCATGAGCGAGGATATCGGTGTTGCCTGTCTTCTCCTCGGAGGAGGCAGAAGATCGAAGGAAGATGTCATCGATCTTTCTGTAGGCATTTATCTGCATAAAAAGGTCGGAGAGAAATGCGCGGCTGGAGAAAAAGTGGCAAGCCTTTATGGAAATGATGACAAAAAGCTTGCAGAGGCACTCGAAAGGCTGAAGGGCGCTTATTCGTTCTCTGATACGCCTGTTCAGAAGAACAGCCTCATTAAAGGAATTGTTGAGTAATGGATGAACTGAGGACTGATCAGAAGAATCTTAAGAATATTTTCGGACCTTTCGATTCACATATCAAAATAATCGAGAAAGCATTCAATACAACTGTTGTCGAGCGCGACGGGGTCATAAAGATACTCGGGGAGGAAAACCCCAAGCGTCTGACCGCGGCCGTGCTCGATGAACTTATTAAGATGTCTGAAAGGGGAAATACCATTACGGAACAGCATGTAAGATATTCAGTTGAGATGCAGGCAGATAACATAAAGGATTCGCTTCTTTCGGCGGATGAGACTGTGATCTGCCATACGATGAACGGTAAGAGCGTCAAGCCGAAAACTCTCGGTCAGAAAGCATATGTTGATGCGATGAAGAACAGCATGATCGTTTTCGGTCTCGGGCCTGCAGGAACAGGAAAGACATATCTTGCGATGGCGATGGCGATAACCGCTTTCAAGAAGGAAGAGGTAGGCAGGATAATCCTGACGCGTCCGGCTATAGAAGCGGGTGAAAAACTCGGATTTCTTCCAGGCGACCTGCAGAGCAAGATAGACCCGTATCTGCGTCCGCTTTATGATGCGCTCTATCAGATAATGGGGGCGGACAGCTTCCAGCGGAACATGGAGAAGGGACTCATTGAAGTAGCTCCCCTTGCCTATATGCGCGGACGTACGCTCGACAATGCATACATTATCCTTGACGAGGCGCAGAACACGACTCCTGCCCAGATGAAGATGTTCCTAACGAGAATAGGATTCGGCTCGAAGGTAGTTATAACAGGAGACAGGACGCAGAAGGATCTTTCGGCAGGCGCCGTCTCGGGACTCGATGTAGCCGTGAAAGTTCTCTCGAACGTTGAAGATATTGCTTTCATAAATCTTACTAGCCGTGACGTGGTCCGTCATCCGCTTGTACAGAAGATCGTTAAGGCCTATGAGGTCTATGAGGAGAAGAGCCGCAAGAAGAAGCCGGCCGCAAGAAGAAAATGAATTATCTGCTTGACTGCAACGAAGATCCCGGATGGGATTTTGACTATATGACATTATATGAACGCAGTGCTGAAGCAGTGCTTACTGCGGAGAACTGTCCTTATGAAGTCACTGTGTCGCTCATTATCACGGATGACGAGGAGATAAAGACGATCAACTTCGAATCAAGGAACATAAACAGCGCTACAGATGTGCTGAGTTTCCCGATGATCGAATATGCCTCGCCTTCTGATTTTTCTGCGGCGGAAAATGATCCTTCCGATTTCGATCCGGAGACCGGAGAGCTTATGATCGGCGATATAGTGCTTTCTGCGGACCGCGTAAAATCACAGGCTGAACAGTACGGACATGACATACAGAGAGAGTTCGCTTTCCTTATCGTACACAGCATGTTGCATCTGTGCGGATACGATCATATTAAAGAAGAAGACAGGCTTATTATGGAAGAAAGGCAGAGGGAGATCATGGAGAGCTTATATGATGATTTTCCGGCTCTGGCGGTAGAATGACCGATCATAAACCTCAGAATTCCAATTTCATAGTTCAGGGCGGAATACTGGCCGTTGCTGGAATAATAAGCAGGATCATCGGATTCCTGTACCGCATTCCGCTTCAGAACACTATAGGGGATGCCGGCATGGGATACTATTCGGCGGCGTTCCAGATATATTCCATCATGCTCATCATTTCGTCATACAGCCTTCCGGTTGCTGTATCGAAGCTAGTAGCGGCAAGAGCTGCAAAAGGACAGTACAGGAACGCGAGAAGATTTTTCCACGGCGCGCTTCTTTTCGCTATACTTACAGGCGGTGCGACATGCCTTATTGTTCTTTTCGGTGCTGACACTCTTGCAGGGAACATCATGAGCATGCCGAAGTCGGCTATAGCTCTGCGCATGCTTGCCCCTACGCTTCTGATCGTCGCCGTAATGGGAGTTATCAGAGGATATTTCCAGGGACTCGGAACGATGGTTCCTACTGCGTTCTCGCAGCTTGTTGAGCAGATAGTAAATGCCGTTATTTCTGTTGTAGCCGGTATTTATCTTTATGAATACGGTACAAAGGTAGCGGCGCTTCTTAGGGATGAAGCTTATTCGCCGGCTTGGGGAGCCGCAGGCGGCACGCTCGGCACCGGCGCAGGCGCACTGGCAGGACTTTTCGTTCTGATGATTATGTTCCTCGTCCATAAGCGGAAGATGAGAAAGAATGTGCTGAGGGACAGCGCCAGACACGTCGATTCGTACGGAAGAATTTTCTCTGCGCTTATAGTAACCGTACTTCCGGTCATTCTCAGCACGACTATATACAATATAAGCGATACGATCGACCAGGGTGTTTTCAACTATGTTATGGATGTTAAGGGATTTTCGGACATCAAGGCCGAATACTGGGGCATCTATTCGGGAAAATACAGGGTCCTTACAAACGTACCGATCGCTCTCGCGAACGCTCTGTGCTCGTCTATGATGCCGAGCCTTGCTGCCTGCATCGAGAACGGCGAGAGAAAGCTTGCAAGACATAAAGTCGCTATCGGCATCAGATTCGTGATGATCATTTCGATACCTTGCGCGGTCGGACTTGCGATACTCGGACGTCCTCTTATTGATCTCATGTTCACAGGTGAAGTGGAAATACCCGCGGCGCTTCTTCGGATGGGTTCGGCATCTGTTGTTTTCTACTCTCTGTCGACATTATCGAACGGTGTGCTTCAGGGCATAGACAAGATGAGGATACCGGTAAGGAATGCAGCGATAGCCCTTGTCCTTCATCTCGGAATTCTTTACGTGACAATAAGCATTTTCGACTGGAAGCTTTATGGCGTTGTCTGTGCATGCATGGCATTCGGTCTCATAATGTGCATACTGAACTGGATAAGCATAGCAAAGCACCTGCGTTACCG
>JAILNQ010000087.1 GCA_024691425.1 Lachnospiraceae bacterium | reverse complement strand
GATAACATTGCATCCATGGGGGAATGTATCGGAAATGATATCGAGAATGCTCTGATCAAAACAACCAAAGTACCGGGGGAACTCGAAATCCATCGCAAGCGGGCCCTCGAATTGTTCGGACAGGCGTCTTTGCTGATGAATACCTATCGCAGCGAAAATGCGCTTGCTTACAGGGAGTTTCTGACAAAAGAGCTTTCAGAGATCAGTGAAGAAAGCGAATGTATCCGGCTCCTTTCCGCACCTTCCCTGTACACCCTGTCCTCTTCCGTGAGTGACGATATCAGCAGTTTCTATGATTTTTCCGAAAGCGATGCGGAAATGTTTCGGTCTGCACTTGATTTTCAAACGGATCTGGTGCATCAGTTCTTTCAAAAGGGCGGCCGGATGGAAGAATATTTATATACGCCGAATGAGTCGGATTTTGCGGAGCATCCAGCGTATCTGGCTCTTTCGGGAACTTTCATCGACAAAAACATCGCGTATCCTTTTGACCGTTATATGAACCATGTCGAAAAAGAACGCAGGGTCTCCTCGGAAACGCCGGGCATGACCTGCCATGTTCTTGACGGAGACAAGTATTCCTTCAGAAATATTCAGATCACGATCTTAAAAGAAAAATGGGCCATGATCTCGAAGAACACGGCCCCTGCAATTCATTTTGTCATTCACCATCCCAAGCTGGTCAATGCCATTACGGAATTATTATAGGTTTGATTAGTTATGTAAACCTTGAATGGACCTGGGGGGAGTTGAACCCCCGTCCGAAAGCCCTTCCGTTAAGATTTCTCCCATCACAGTCATTTGAAAAAGATTCCCGAAGCTGCAAGTCAAATGACAAACCGGCAACGCCGGTAGCTTCATAATTCTTCCGCCCGCTCAAAGCTTTGCGGGTGAAGTTCCCTACCTAGTTGATGCCGTATCCGCACTCAGTAGGCTAAATGCGGGCGACACGCAGCGCTTAGGCTGCGAACGCGTACGTATTGTCTGCGTTTAAATTTAATTTCTCATTTGTTAACGCGGTATGAGGCCGCGGATGGCTATCTTAAGTTCTAGACCCCCGTCGAAACCGTTACAAGCCCTGACATGATATGTTGGTAGGGGGAACCACGTAGTGGTGGGACCCTGCCTACACCGCGAGCCCTCAATCTGCGAAGCAGATCAGTCAATGATTCCGAAGGAATCTTGACATAATGGGCGAGCGTCCTATCTCAGACTAACTTTATAGTCTCTCTCCGCCTCCCTCTTCTGATCTCTTGCCGCAATGGCTTCACGCTTATCAAAAAGTTTCTTGCCCCTGGCAAGGCCTATCTCCACTTTGCAGAGACTTCCCTTTAAGTATACCTGCAAAGGAACGATCGTGTAACCTTTTTCTGTAAGTTTTCCGAAAAGCTTCCTCGTCTCCTGCTTATGGAGCAGAAGCTTGCGGGTGCGCAACGGATCCTTGTTGAAGATGTTGCCCTTCTCGTACGGCGGGATATGCATGCCGTAAATGAAGGCTTCTCCGTTCTCAATTCCGATGTAGCTCTCCTTGATGGAGCACTTGCCCTGGCGAAGCGATTTTATCTCCGTACCGAAAAGCGCTATGCCCGCCTCGTACTTCTCTTCGATGAAGTAGTCATGATATGCTTTTTTGTTGTTGGCAATCAGTTTGATGCCGTGATTTTCTCTGTTCATAACATATATCGGCTATTTCGCAATACAGCATACAGTTCATAATCTACACTGCTATTATACAACAATCTTAGAAGAAAAAAATAAACTTCTGGTTCAGTTTTAATCCTCTGCGAGAACGAAATCGACAGTGCGCATATCAAGGTCGACCATGTTGCAGACAACTTTCACCTTCATCCCGAGCGCGAACTTCCTTCCCGTCGCCTGTCCTACTAGCTCGTAGGTGTTCTCGTTGTAGCTGAAATAATCGCCGGGGATCTTCGACACATGCACAAGCCCCTCAACGGTATTCGGAAGCTCTACATAGATCCCCCAGTTTGTTATGCCGCTGATCACGCCGTCGAAAGTCTCTCCTATGCGGTCCTGCATGTATTCAGCCTTCTTGAGCTTCTCAACCTCGCGCTCGGCCTCATCAGCAAGCCGCTCGGTCCTGCTCGACTGCCTGCAGACTTCGCCGAGGATTTTCGCGTAGTGGGCGATTTTCGCCTCATCGAGGCTTCCTCTTAAGTAATCCTTGATGATGCGGTGTATCTGAAGGTCGGGATATCTTCTTATCGGCGATGTAAAATGGCAGTAGTACTTCAGCGCAAGGCCGAAATGTCCCGCGCATTCTGTCGAATAGACCGCCCTCTGCATCGCGCGCAATGTAAGCCGTGATATCAGCGCCTCTTCCGGCGTGTCCTCAATACCGGCCAGGAGCTTCTGAAGTTCCATGGGATGCACCTCATCCCTGACCTTTATTCCGTATCCGAAGTTTCTGATGAAAGCCGAAAGGTTCCTGATCTTGTCAATATCAGGCTTCTCATGGATTCTGTAGACGAACGGTGCGTCTGCCCAGAAGAAATGCTCCGCGACTGTCTCGTTCGCCGCTATCATGAAATCCTCTATGAGCCTTGTCGCGCTGTTGCGCTCATGCGGATGGACGGACAGAGGGTGGCCGTTCTCATCAAGCTCTATTTCGGTCTCAGGAAGGTCAAAATCGATGGATCCCTGTCCCTTTCTCCTCTCCCTCAGAAGAAGCGCCAGATCGTGCATCTTCAGGAGCATATCAGCTACGTCGCTGTAGCGTTTTATGAGTTCAGGATCCTTCCCGGTTATTATCCTGTCTACGTCACCGTAGTTCATCCTGTGGTTCGTCCTGATGACCGACATCGAAAATCTGTGCCCGGTTATCTCACCTTTAGGCGAAACAGTCATGAACACCGACAGCGCGAGCCTGTCAACCCTCTCATTCAGCGAACATATGCCGTTGCAGAGCGCCTGCGGAAGCATCGGAATGACGCGGTCTACAGGGTAGCAGCTCGTGCCCCGCTTAATTGCCTCCTTGTCGATAGCCGAACCTTCTTTTACGTAATGCGTAACATCGGCTATGTGAACGCCGAGCTCATAGTTTTTCCCGTCCATTGTAAGGCTTACCGCATCATCTAGATCCTTTGAATCAGGGCCGTCGATCGTGACCATGTCGAGCTCGCGCAGATCCTCGCGTCCGTTCCGATCGGCATCGGTAAGCTCCCTCGGTATCTTTGCGGCCTGCTTATTGACCTTCTCGGGAAAACCTGTCTCCATGCCGTATGACTTCAGTATCGAAAGAATATCTATTCCGGGGTCCCCGACATGGCCGAGTATCTCTATGACCTTCCCCTGCGGGCTCATGCGGCTGTCACCGTAGTCGGTAATATGGACCACGACCTTGTGTCCGCTCACGGCGCCCATCGAATCCTCAACCGGTATGAAAATATCCCTGTCGAATCTTCCTGCATCAGGTATGACGAAACCGTACCTGTTCCTGGCGGCATCATACGTACCGACGGCCGTCTCGGTGGCACGCTCCTTTATATCAGTAACTGCTGCCTCTCTGTTCTTTCCGCCCCGGTGTCCGCCGTCGAAAGGTTCTATGACAACAGTATCGCCGTGCATTGCCGTGCCTGTGTTCTTCTCGCTTATGAAAAAATCGCCTTCGATCCCTTCTACATGAACGAAGCCGTAGCCGTGCCCGCTCGACGAAAATATCCCTGTAAGCGTCCTGTCAGCGGGTATGCTGTACTTTCCCCGTTTGCTCATGGAAAGGCTGCCATCCTTAAGAAGCTCCTCGAGGCACTGTTTCAGTATCTCTCTCTTTTCCGAAGGAACCTCCATCATTACCGCAAGCTCCTTCTCCTTCATAGGGACATATGAGCTCTCCTTCATCAGCGCAACTATTTTCTTTTTGTAATCTGATAGATCATTTTTCATGTTCTGTTTCCGTTTTATTCAAAGCAAGAGGCACCCTCGCCCGAGAGTGCCTCTTGATCTTCATGACAGGTTATGTCTCAGAATATGTTCATGTTCAGAAGGATCGCGATAAGCATGAATACCACAACGAGAATCTTCGTGATCTTCTCGAGCTTTCCTTCTATTGAACGGCCCTTATTCTTGCCCCAGTAAGTCTCTGCCGCGCCGCTGATGACGCCGAGTCCTGCTGATTTTCCTTCCTGCATGAGAACTATCGCTGATAAAGCGACACTCACTAAAATGAATATTATCGTAAGGGTTATCCTTAATGCTCCCATAAAGCACCTCCGTATTTTCCTGGCCGGCCGGACCTTATGAGTCCGCCTGCGTACCACGATAATTTACCACAAAGCGTGCGCAAAATCAAGCATTTTCTGATTTTCGCACACATCCGGCGCAAAAAGAGACGGCTCTGGTTGCCCAGAACCGTCTCGATCATGTTAATTACTTAGCGGCTGCCTTTTTCTTCTTTCCTGTGACTACTGTTGCTACTATCGTAGCTACGCATGCCGTCAGGAGAAGGAGCCAGAGAATGATGTTGCTTGCATCTCCGGTGACAGGTCCGATTCTCTCACCGAGAACTCCGCTCGTAGGCTTAGCACGTACGCCGAGAACTCCGCTTACTACTCCGCCTCTCTCAACTATAGGGGTAGGAGTAGGTGTGTAAGTCTCCCTCGGCGGCGGCGGAGGCGTGGTCGGCGTATTAATGATTCCGCCGAGATCTATCGTCGCATCTGCCGATGCCGCGCTTATCGTGAAGGTGTAGACTATGTCATCTCCGTTCACATCCTTGTTGACCTCATATCCGCTCGGTGCATCAACTTCTACGAAGTAGTAGCTGTCCCAAGGCAGGTTGTCAACATAGAGCTCACCGTCTGAGTTCGTACGGTATGTTCCGTATCTGTAGTACGCGTTCGAGAACAACGTGGAGGCTGCTGCCTGTCCTACTGACCTCGGTGTTGCAGCATACAGCTCGAATACCGCGCCTGCAAGTCTTCTTGTGCCGTCAGAGCCGACCTTGCGGAGTCTTACAGAACCTACGGCCTTCGGGTCAAGATAGGTAACTTCAACCGTCGTGCCTGACCTCAGTATCGTGAATCCTAAGTTCTCTGAGGACAGTGCATATCCGGCCGGAGCCTTAACCTCCGAGAAGTAGTATGTTCCGTACGGAAGATCCGTAACTGTCAGAACACCTGTTGAATCCGTCTCGAAGATGCTGTTGCTCGTCGAATTCGTTACACGGTAGCTTCCTACCGTACCGGTTGCATAAATCTTCGTGCCTGCTTCATTGAAGAGCTCGAACTGTGCTCCCGCAAGAGTCTCTCTGGTCGTAGCATCTCTCTTGACAAGTCTTACCGTACCTATGATGCGCCTATCGGACATCGTAACGGTTATCTCCTTGCCGTCAGCAGGAACTGTGAATGTCTGGTCAGGTGCGAGCTCGTATCCGGCAGGTGCCGAAACTTCATGGAGCGTGTAGGTCTTGCCGGCCGTAAGCTGCTTCTCAACAACATGAGCGCTCACTCCGCTTACCCATCTCTCGATCTCGGTTGAACCATCGAGGATCGCAAGTGTAGCTCCTGAAAGCGTTACTCCTGTGTCAGCATCGATCTTTCTGATCAGGATATCACCCTTCGAATTGTAGAAATCATATCCGAGCTGCTCGCTGATATATCCGTTGATCGGATCCTCTGTTACTCTGTATGTAATTGCCTTTCCGTTCGCATCGCATACCGGGAGTTTATTGCCGGCCGAATCAGTTGCAAATCTGTACGTTACATCGGGCGCTACTATCGTGTAAGTATTGATTATCGTATTTCCGTTACCTACTGCGCTCGAGTACAGGTTGATCTTTACAGGCAGACGGTTATTAGGATCCGTCTCCTTATCGATCCAGTGCTTCTGTCCTTCGATCGTTGTGTATTCCTTGATGATGTTCTGGAATGTTACATCATACTCCTGGTTATCTTCGAGAACAGGCTGTACTGTTGTTGCGAGGTTCTTGGAGTTCTTGATGATCTTCTGAACCTTGAGATTCTCAGTGCCGTCGTACGTGATGACAACATCGATATCATACTCAACAAGATCATAAATGACGCCTTCGCTCTCAAACTGCGTATGGTCATCACTCCATTTTCCGCTTGCAGGCTTAACCTCGGTCAGTCTGTAGTACAGAGTCTTCGTATCCTCGTACTCACCCTTTGCGTTCTTGAGGATCTCCTGATCGTATTTGATCGTATCCATCACGAACTTACCGTTCTTGTCGCACATCTTGGAATCGATCAGCTTCTTGCCTGTCTTTCTTGCGGCATCACTATACTGATGAAGTGCGAACTCGTACTGGTTCAGGTAAGCATCAGGTGATACTATCTTGTTCTTCTGCTCGTCATTCAGGTACTTCTTACCGTCAAGATCGAGCGTTCCGGTTGCCTTGAACTCATTTATGAATTCGAAGTCATTGCCGTCTGCATATTCAAACTCTGTCTTCGTGTTGCCGGATATCTTATCGACGCTTATGACTTTTGCTTCGAGAATACCGTCGCCATGAGTGTCTGTTACCGGGTAACCGTTAGCCTTGTACTGATCTTTTACGTCTACATGTACGAGGAATATGGAAGTATCTCCGACCTCACTGTTCTTGGTGTATTCAACCTCTTTGATCTGATATACATGCTCGCCTCTGTCATCGATCTCAGTGAGCTTATCAGGTTCAAGTTCGAATGCACCGTATCTGTACTTAAGGAAGTGCTCTCCCTTGCTGTTGACTACCTCATTTGCAAGGAAGTCAACCTTGTTCATCTTATTAGTTACCGTATAGGTATTTTCAGGCTTGTCGACCTCAGTGATCGTGAACTCGTACTTATCTGTTTCCTTGAGCTCACGGCCCTTCATCCTCTTGATACCCTTGATATCGACTGCTCCGTTCCACTTGAACGTGTTGACGAAATCAGCTTCTCTCTCGAGGCCGTTAGGCGTAAGCTGCTTCCATTTCATTTCATCTTCAGTCGGATTATGAGGATCCTGAGCAATAGGAGGTACGGTGTACATTGTGCCGTCGCCCTTGTCATAAGCCGTGAATCTCAGTTCGAACTTGGCAGGTGACCAGCCGGCTACTGCTTCTCCTTCCTTAACCTCTTCAGCTATATAAACGAATTCCTTGCTGAGAGTTCCGTCATCCTGGACATCAAGGTCGTCTATCGTGAGGATGATGTCTGATACATCAATCTCACCCTTTGCATCATTGTAGACATATTCTACATACTCTTTTTCTCCGGAGTTCGGCATCTTGACGAACGGTGTGCCCGAAATCTTGAACTTGAACTCCCCAGGAAGGATATTCCTTCCGGCTATTTCCTTCGTCAGTATCGGAGGATCAACAGGGCATTCAGCATAGTAATCATTCTTGAATACTATCTTATCGTTCTGTCCCTTCGTCTTTCCTAAGAGCTTCTGTACGAATTCAGGTATGGAGGTCGCATTGCCTTCTATCTTAACGCCGTCTTTACCGAATACGCTCTTTTCAACAACGAGCTTGTCGGTTCCGTCTCTCTTGATGGTTACTTCGATGAAGTAAACCTCACCGTGCGTCGTAACGCCCTTCTTCGTATCCTTGATGAACTCCTCAACTGTGTAATGCTTCGTGATCTCATCAAGGTAGCTCTTTCCGTCAGGAGCCCTGAGGTCTTCCTGAGTGAAGTTGAATTCCTTGACATAGTTAGGATTTGTATTTCCGTTAGCATCCTTCTCAAGGTGTGAGAATTCGAACTTGGAAATAGCTTCCCTGGTTGTCTTGTCAAGCGGTGCATTGCCGTGTGTTACTTCTTTAAGAACCGTAGGATTCTTGCCTTCGTCATCCCACTCTTTGAGCACGAACCAGTAATCATTCGTCTTGAGCGGCTTAAGCTTCATGTGCTTTTCGCCTTCAATATCTATGAAGTTGGAAGCTTTGTACTCGTTCTCGAATACGAACTTTCCTTCATAAGCAGGTGCCGTGGTTGAAGGCAGGGCAAGAGGGTCTTCAATATACTCGCCAGGCTTCTGCGGATCAGGAAGCATCCTGATGTACTTGACATCCTTAACGAGCTTGCCGTCTGCACCGATCTTTGCATCTATTGT
>JAILNQ010000099.1 GCA_024691425.1 Lachnospiraceae bacterium | reverse complement strand
AATCTGCGGTTTTTCATCAATCTCTCCTGTCAGTCGTCGGATCCGATGAGCGATTCCGCGATCACTCTTATGAGCGCGAAGAGCACGCCTGATACTGCCCAGATGATCCATGTCCTGTCCCATCTGTTCGTAAAGAAGCTTACTGCAAGGAAGATCACGACCACTGCGAGCCAGTATCCCCTTGTCAATCCATCAAGCTTTCTGTTCTTCTTCTTTGCTTCGGGCGAATAGTCGCCGGTCTGAAGAAGCACTTTATAAGAAGCGATCACTGCGCATACCGAAACGAAAAGGTACACTGCAACTCCGATGATGATAAGAAGCAGGCATACCATTGAGACAATGACGGCTGTCGGAGAGTGCATCACCGCGGTAATGACGAGCGGGACAGCACCGAGCACGCAGAGCATGACTCCGATCGTGAGCGCCCTAGTGTTTCTTGCCTCGTTTTCCGCAAGCTTTTCTCTCGCCATGCCGTCAACGCCGTATTCGCTGTCGAACGCTTCCTGTTCGAGAAAATCAAACTTGGAAAGCTTGCTTGCATTCGTTATGAACAGAAATACTGCTATGCCGATATGTGCGAACAGGAAAACAAGTCCTATCGCCACGGCTGCCGTCTCTGAAAGTCCTATGATCTTTGAATCCGCAAGTCCTGCAAGAAAAATGAGCAGTACCGGGCAGGTTATGCACAGGAACACTCCGAGTCCTATCTTAGGAAGATGCTGTTTTCTCAATCCGATATATTCCGACGCCTCTTCCATCGTAAGCTTCCTTAATGATGATGAACGGTCAGGTTCAGCACTTACGGCCCTTTCTTCCGGCTCGATCTCATCCTTTAAAAGATAATCCGTGCTCACCGAGAATATCTCAGCCATCTTTATTATCTTCTGAAGATCCGGAACGCTCTGAGCTCCTTCCCATTTGGATACGGACTGTCTGGAAACATCGAGCATTTCCGCAAGCTCCTCCTGTGACCATCCGTTCTTTTTTCTTTCATTAATGATCTTGTCTGCGAGTATCATTTTTTCTTTCCTTTCCGAAGCAGCATCTGCCTGCTTCTTCAAACATCCAAAAGTTTCGTGTTCGAACAAGAAGACGATACCGCTCCGAGCGGTTGCATTCTATAAAGACGCCTTTTCAATCTGTCAACCGGCAGTTGCATACAGCTGCAGAACATTCATATTTCCCCATGATAAGACCGGGAAGCTATCAGAGTGCATATACTGCTCTCCTGACAAGAAATTATACCATAGGAAAAGTCATAACACGAGTCCCATCGGACCTGATTCTGTGATATAATAGTAGAAATGTAACATTTTCGGGTGATGAAAATCGCCTGATGAATATCGCCTGATCACAACGTCAAAAAGGTATGAACAATATGAAATTTATGAAGAACCCGAAAAGAAAAGCTGCATTTTTCCTTGCATTTACTGTAATGTTCACTGCCATGCCGGAAAGTATATCCGGACTGCTGCAGGTACGGGCTGCGGACCCTATCGCAACCCTCTCCACCGCCACCGCAGATTTCAACTAAACCAGTTTCTCAAAACTTACGGATGACATAGAAAAAATTTTCAAAGGGCAAACGATCATTGTCGACATGGAAGCCGACTGGAACGCCGCGGGATCAGAAGATTATAACCGGCGTATATTTGTCCCCGCCAAAACCCGCCTCACTCTCAACATGCACGGCCGGGTATTCAACCGTAACAATGCATGGAAAGGCAAGGACAAGTATAACGGTGAACTGATCCTTGTCGATAAAGGATCCACTCTTATCGTTAACGGCGGAACCGAAGAAGAAAGGAGCAGCCGCAGCTATCCACAGGTTGCCCTGTATGACACGAACGATCCTTCCGGCGACAAAGCAGGCGCCAGGGGAACATTCAAGGGCGGACTGCTGACGGGCGGCTGCAGCTGCGACGGTGCCGGCGGTATCCATGCCAGAGGCGGCTCCACTGTAATACTGAATGATGTCACGATCGCAGGCTGCGGACAGACCAGATACGGAAAAGGCGGCGGCATCTGGATGTGGGATGATGATTCAAGACTCGTCATGAACAATTCCCGCGTCACGGGCTGCTATGCGAGCTCCTACGGCGGCGGCGTCTATACAAACGACAACAATATCACCCTTTCGAATCTGAAAATCAAGTATAACACCGCCAATAAAGATGGCGGCGGTATATACATCAACAATAAAAAAGATACCATTTCGGGCTGCGAGATCGCAGGTAACAGAGCCAACAGAGACGGCGGCGGCGTCTATATTCCAAAAAGTATTACGGAGCAGAATACTGTAAGCGGCAAGACCCTTGTACGCTCAAACTCTGCCAAGGAACAGGGAAATGATTTCCATATTGCGGGCAACTCTCCCGGGGCTGCACGTGTCAATTTCAAACTGACCAAGGGCTCCGAGGTACACGTAAGCTTTTCTTCCGCCCTCTTCAGCGACGTGAATTCTGTCCCGGTCACGGAGGGCAAAAAGAACGATACAATAAAGACACCGAACTGCATACAGTACCTGTATCCTGCCAATCCGGGCTTTCATTTCACTTACAATCCCGCCCCGAACATGAGGAAGATCTTCTATGTCAGGGACGGACATGACAGTTCCGATACGGGAAAAGCGTATGAGAAACCCACCGATCCTGAAAAAGTGCTTGCAATCCGCGCGAACAACGCATCTTCTGTGCAGGACGGCGGCGAACTCAGGCCGGCATCGTAGGAACTGTAGGCCCCGGCGGCTCTGAAGGCAGCGAGTATGATCTGATCCGAGGGTTTTCACACCATCAGTCCACCGCGGGTGATAAGGAGGACATCGATAACGCATTCTATTATTCAGATGCTTTCTTTGCCGCAGTTCCGGAAACCTATAATGACCATCTGGCCACTGCATCCCTTTCCATGGCTTTTTCAGGCATGTACCTTAGGGCCCTCGAGCCAGAGGATGCTAACGGCAACAGGTCCTATGACAAACATTATAAAAAGAATAGTGCGCATCGTCAACGCCCTGGGATCGTAGTCCCGGGGCGTTCCGGTTTTATCTTTATTCCGTACAGATACTGTATGAGAAGTATTTTTATAAGAACAACGGGGTCGATGCTCGGATGCCCGTTGTCAGGGCAGTATTTTTCCTCAACCAGGTCATAAATAAAAGACCAGTCTATTGCTTTATCGATAAGGCGCAACAGGTGGTCTTTCGGAACGAGATCATCCATGCAGAACATCTGGATCTGCTCTCTTTTCTTG
>JAILNQ010000076.1 GCA_024691425.1 Lachnospiraceae bacterium | reverse complement strand
GGGCATAAGCGCCATTAACCCCGTCGACGGAAGAGAAATTCCCATCTTCATCGCCGACTATGTAATGATGGGGTACGGCACCGGCGCTATCATGGCCGTTCCGGCGCATGACCAGCGGGATTACGAGTTCGCGAAGAAGTTCGGAGTTGATATCATTGAAGTCATCGAGGGCGGAGACATAAGCAAAGAAGCCTATACCGGCGACGGCAATATGATCAATTCGGGCTTTCTTAACGGATGCACAAACAAAAAAGACTCGATAGCCAAAATGCTCGTTTATCTTGAGGAGAAGGGCCTCGGCAGAAAGGGCGTGCAGTACAAGATGAAGGACTGGGCGTTCAACAGGCAGAGATACTGGGGAGAGCCTATTCCCCTCATTCACTGCAGCAAGTGCGGTACTGTCGGTGTGCCTTATGAGGAGCTGCCGCTTACGCTTCCGGATGTTGAGAACTTCGAGCCTGGAGAGGACGGCAACTCGCCTCTGGCGAAAATCGATTCCTTCGTGAAATGCAAATGCCCTAAATGCGGCGGCGATGCATTGCGCGAAACCGACACGATGCCCCAGTGGGCCGGATCCTCATGGTATTTCTTAAGATTCTGCGATCCGGGTAACGATAAAGAGTTCGCCGACAGGAAGAAGCTTGATTACTGGATGAACGTCGACTGGTATAACGGAGGAATGGAGCATGTTACGCGCCACCTCATCTATTCGAGGTTCTGGCACAGATTCTTATATGACATAGGTGCTGTCAATACACCTGAACCGTATGCTAAACGCTCTTATCAGGGACTGATCCTCGGACCTGACGGAGAAAAGATGAGCAAGAGCAAAGGCAATGTCGTCGACCCTATGGATATTGTCAGGGAATACGGTGCAGACACTCTGAGGCTCTATGTTCTCTTCATGGGCGATTACGGTGCGGCGACGCCGTGGAGCGAGAACGGAGTGAAGGGCTGCAAGAGATTCATGGACCGTTTCGCCGCCCTTACCGATATCGTAGATGCGAAGCCGCAGGATTCATTGCTTGAGACGAGCCTGCATAAGATGATAAAGAAGGTCAGCGAAGACATTGAGCAGATGAAGTTCAATACTGCCGTTGCGGCGATGATGACTTTCATCAATGAAGTATACGCGAAGGGATCGATCTCAAAAGATGAGCTTTTTGTATTTATCAGGCTGCTTTCGCCTTTCGCACCTCATATATGTGAGGAGATGTGGGAATCGATCGGAGGCGAAGGACTTGTCGCGACTGCCCCTTGGCCTGAATATGACGAGGCAAAGACAGTCGACGATACGATCGAGATTGCCGTCCAGGTGAACGGAAAGCTTCGTGCAACGATAACGATCGCGAAGGATGAGAGCAAGGAATCCGCGATAGAAAAAGGAAAGGAAGCCGTAGCCGACAAGCTTACAGGCAATATCGTCAAGGAGATATACGTACCCGGGAAGATAGTAAATATCGTTGTTAAATAACATATACGAAAAGGCACCCTTTGCGGGTGCTTTTTTGTATGAGAAGCGTTGACATATTTTGTGGAATCAGGAGGCAGAAACCGCAAAATATAGTTTTTTACTTGATTTTTAACGTAATTATTGTAGAATATATTATGTATATTTGTGCGCAGGGGAAAAATAATGCTGAAGGGACTTTTCATAAGCGAAGATACGTTTCTTCTTGAGAGGATCAGGACCGGTTTTTCTGATATGACCGGTTATGAGTATTTCTTTGCGTCAAACAGCGAGGATGCGCTTGATATATCTAGGTACGGTGACACCGCCGTCTGCGTGATGACGCTTTCGATGAGCATCATGAACGGCGAGGAGATCGCCCAGGTCGTTGCAGACGATAATCCTGAAGTAAAATTCATATTCATTTATGAGGAGAACAACACCGAGGCCGCGGTAAGGATGTTCAATGATTATGAAATGTCCTATATTATACCTCGCGACAGTTTTTCGATGGAAAACCTCAAAGAGATGTTCGAGCGGGAAATGTCGTTCTACAACGCCGAGGAGAACCTTAAGGAAAAGGCAAGGCTGTACCGTGAAAAGGAACATTCTTTCAAGGATTCGATGGAAGAGATGTCCTCTGTGCTGAATTCCAGGGTTGAATGTTATTCGCATATAATCAGGCTCTATGCCACCTGTATCGAGAGCATGTGCATAGATCTTCCGAAAGAGTATGCCTTCAGGATAAGCTCTTTCTTTTCCGACGAGCTCAATGAGTATGTTGAAAGATTCATTATAAGTTCGTTCGAGCCTGAGGAATATTTCAGGTTCATAGCTGATAATGTAAATAATTCTCAGATGCAGCGGCATTTTTTGATAACAGGCAGTGAATGTGTCCGCAAGAATGACATGGGCGAACTGATCGGGTTCGTATGCCATTTCATCAGCTTCGGGTTCACCGCCAATATGGAAAGATACCGCGCCAAACTGGAGATAAAGGAAGGACCGACAGCTATACGCGTCGATTTTCTTATCGATACGAGGCTCGGAAACTTTGATAAGTCGATTTTCGATGAGTTCTGCAATGTCATGAATGAACTCCTCGTTATTCTATGCGATAAATGTGAAAGAGGAACAAAGGACGGAATTATGCAGTACAGGCTTTTCTTCCTGAAACCGAATGATGCGGCAGGAGGTGCTGCCTGATGGCTCGCAGGAAAAAGGTCCGATTTAAGGATCTGCCGAAGTCCATCCGAATACGTAAGATCATCACATGGATCTTTGCTGCGGCGGGCATTGCCTGTCTCGGATATTTTTCATTTTATGTGAAGCAGGCGGATAATACGCAGGCGAATTATGAGCATCTTTCCGACCTTAAAGGCACCGATTATAACCGGAACAAGAAGACTCTTGTCATGCATCTGACGAAGGAAGAAGATGCTCCTGACATACTCGATGATTACAAAACTTTATATAATAACAACAAAAGCCTAATAGGATGGGTAAAAATTGACGATACATTAATTGACTACCCGGTTATGCAGAGCCAGAGCAATGAGTATTATCTGAACCATAATTTCAACCAGGAAAAGGACAACAACGGTTCGATATTCATCGACAGCGCCTGCAAGATATGGCCAAGAAGCCAGAACATCATTATGTACGGACACAACATGAAGAGCGGAAAGATGTTCGGTGAACTTAAAAAGTACAAACAGGAAAGCTTTATGAAGCAGCATCCATACATATTCTTTGATACTCTCTATGAAAAAGGGAAGTATCAGGTTATGTATGTTTTTGGTGATAATGTATATGACGAGGTAGAAGTCGCGTTCAAGTATTATCAGTTCATTGACGCCAATTCTGAACAGGAATGGGATTCGGCGATGAACGATATGGCCGGAAAGTCGCTTTATGATACAGGCATTACGGCTGAGTTCGGCGATAAGATCATAACTCTTTCTACCTGCGATTATGAGAAGGATGCGGAAAGATTCGTAGTTGTTGCAAAGAAAGTCAGCTGAAATCTGACGAGGCATCTGCCCTGTCAAGAAGATGAGAGAGAAGACTATGGAAGAAAAGAAGATGACAACAAGCGTGAATGAGAATATGGGGAAGGGGAAAAAGAAGAAGCTTCGCCTGAAAAAGAGCGTAAGGCGGACTATCGGAAGCCTGATGCTTGCGACATCCATTGTCGTAGCCGCCATACCTGTGAGCGGCGTCAGTGCCGATTCTCCTGACACTTACAAAGGAAATAAGACTAAGGCGGAGGAGCTTGATGACATAACTGTAGCCGCAACAGAGGTCAGTGCTCTTTCGGTTCCTTCAACGGGAGTAAGCTACGGCGGCTTCCCGCTCATCACGGATCCGGCCGATCCGTATTCTCCTCAGGAATTCATGCTGGGCGGCAAAAAGTTCTATCGTGTGAATACTGATGGGTATTCATCTGTACAACCGATATTCATACTCGGCAAGGATGGAGCGAATCCTGCACAGTATCTGAAAAAATATATAGGCGATGATGTTTATGTTCCGCCCGGAGGCAAGGTCAATCTTGTCAGCGGGTATGTATCCAGCAAGACCGAAGGTTCAACTGACTGGGAATATCAGGATCCTGAAACACATAAATTCTATCTTTACAGGACAACTGTCATAAAATATGCTACCGACCTTTATGGCGAAAAACTTGAAGTTTTCGGAGAGGCCGGTATTTATCATACTGTAAAGTTCATTTCTGAAGGCGATGTTCTTCTTACGCTTACCATCGAGGATGGTGCGAAGGTTGCTGACGCCGATATTCCTGATGATCCATCTTCCAAGACGCCCGGGAAGGTTTTCAAAGGATGGGCTCCTGACCCTGCTCTGCAGGTCATCACGGCTGATACTGAATTTATAGCTACTTTCATAGATGCTCCGTCAGGGGCGTCTCCTGCGGACGAAGAAGGAGAAAATCCTGAAGATTCTGTTATTGATGACGGAACAGGAGATGGCACCGAAAACCCTGATGAGAATCCCGAGGTCACCGAGGATGAGGGTGACAATGAGAATCCCGGTGAGGAACCCGGGACGGAAAATCCCACCGAAAATGAACCCGGATCAGATACTGATTCAGGCAATGAGGATGGAGACGCCGTTGAAACTGAAGAGCAATTTATCGAGGTAGTTCCTGCAAACGCTGAACCTGCTGGACTTACAGGAATAATGCTGACTATTCCCGGACCGCCTCCTAGTACCCGTGAGTATGAGGATACTCCGATAGAGACATACTATGTGTGCGATAACGTCTCGACTCCATATAATCCGATAAACTACATATGCGACAATGCATTCGAGAATACTAAAAACGTTCAGCATGTACAGGTTCCGGATAAGATTTTCAAGATAGGAAACAGCGCGTTTGCTAACTGTACAGGTCTTATGGATGTCACTTTCGGCGGCGGACTTCAGAGCGTCGGCGTATCTGCATTCCAGGGATGCACAGGACTCGGAACTGTATACTACAAAAATGCCATGGCATTGTCGACGATCGGCGCGAAGGCTTTTGCAGGTTCTGCGCTCAGTAAGCTCACGCATGATCCTGAAGAGTCGGTTGCGGAACATACATGGAATAATTTCACCATCCCTTATTCTGTCACTAAGATAGGGGACGCGGCGTTTTACGGCACGAATATGACAACTCTCGATTTCCTTGAGACGAACAACTGTGAAGTCGGCAATTATGCATTCGCAAAATGCGATTCTCTTGCAAGTGTTGATCTGACACCGCTTGATACCGCCAAGACGAATATTTCGAATCTGAGCACGCCCGAGGGGCTTTTTGCGGAATGCTCCTCTCTGAAGAGCGCGATAATGCCGACTCAGTTTTCCGGAACGCTTCAGCCCGGAACGTTCGGCATGTGTACGTCGATGGAATACATCAAATTCCAGAGCAAGGGCGGTACGTTCTCCAACGGTGAATTCGATAATACAAAGATTACTGTGGAAGGACCTAAACCTGAGAACGGAAGCAAGTATCTCAATCCTGTGGGAAATGCAGTAAGCGCCTACACATCAAGCGTTTATATCGATCCTGATCCGGCTAAGGATTACAACGATTATGTATACAGATACTATGATACGGACGGCTCTCAGCATGAGATAGCTAATGTTGTTGCATATTTACATGATGACGATTTCTTCAAGACGAAAGAGGACACTAATAAGGACAGAAATAAGCCGTTCATATTCGATGTCACTGAACCTACATATGTCCTGACGCAGTATTATCATGACGATTCCGCAACGGGACGGGATCTTGAGATCGGAAACAATATCGGTCAGCGCGGCGGCGGTGATATACCTATACTCGGGATAGGAGACGGTGTTTTCGCCGGCAATACTTCGATCAAATATCTTGAACTCAATTCGACCCTTAATGAGGTCGGTAAGAATTCGTTCTCCGGTACCCAGATTGTTAGGCTCTGGGCTAATGTAGACGGTACCGCGTTCAAAGAAAGTGCTTTTGCAAATAATTCTATTCTTGAAAGAGTGACTTTCGCATATGACGGAGAAGGCGGCTCAAGCCTAGGAGAATCATGCTTTGCTGAGACTCCGATTCTGAATAACGTTGATTTTTATGATGACAATCTCGAGACCGGAGATATGACGAAATATGCAAGGTTCCCGGCCGGCACTATAGCGTCTACAGCTTTCAAGACCAATGGAAGGACTGAGCCTGTTGTGTTTAAAGGCCCTATGGAAGAGGGATATGCGCCTTATGAATACGCCAAGTCTTCAACACCGAATATATCGAACAATCTCATATATCCGAAGTATTACACGGGTAATCCATGGAATCTGACTGCTCAGTATGTCCATGAGAGTGCTCATGAGCTCAATCCTGTCTCCGGCGAGGAGATGAAATCAGGTTTCTATCTGCTCAATTATCCTAATATGACGACAAAAGTCGATTACGATAATGTTGACGCCGAAGACAACTACGGAAGCAGAACGAATCAGGATATTGAGGATGACGCAAAAGCCGGCACGAAGATATCCGCTATGGAAGGCAAGTGCGTCGAATTCGCAAGAAATATAGTCGTTCCATACGGAATCGAATTCATCGATGCGGCAAGGACCAAGAGGATGGATTATGTTTCCGGCGGCGAGAAGTATCTTGTATTCAATGACGGAGACAATACATACCATAAGGACGGACTCGGATACTACAACATATTCAGATACAATCCTTATCTTAAATCAGTCCTGTTCAAAGCCGGCGGTGTATCCGTATTCCCTGACAGGATGTTTGAAGGAGCGCAGAATCTCAGCAGCGTTGAATTTGCAGGAGACGTAAAAGAACTCGGCGAACTTCCTTTCTATTTCCCTGATACGGAAGCTATAAGTCCTACTTCATATAAGGATTCGTTCGTGCACGAGGGACCTGCGGGTAAGAAGGATTATGACAAGGAATTCAGATCGCATCTTTCTTCCGTTGTGTTCAGCGGGGAGAGCGGACCTTCTGGAACCGAGGACAATAAATTCTATACGTGCACCGGAGGAATAATCAAGGGTTCATATACAAAGGGCAGCGATAACAATACAAAAGTGTATCAGATCGCACCGAGCCGCGGCGCCAGGGTTGATCTTGATGATAAGAACAGCGCTAAATTCTTCGGTTCAGATACAATAGAAGCTTCTGAACTTAGCGGAGTTACGGAATATGCCGATTATGCTGCAAGAGACTGTGATGCGCTCATAGAGGTAGAGTTCCCTGCAGACGGCTGTGACATTTCTTACGGCTGCTTCATGGACTGTGATAAGCTGAAGCTCGTTACGATGCCGAATCATTATATGCATGTCGGTGAAATGGCATTTGCAGGTATTACTTCACCGATGGATGTCACATGGCCATATACGACATATGAGATAAAGGATAATTCCTTTGAGCCTATGTCTGATGACCATAGCGCATATCCGAGCGTTACATTCCATGTTCCTGAGGACAGCGAATACCTGCCCGGCTATGCGAAAGATCATCAGGATAATATCGGTTATCCTGTAAAGATACTTGCAAAATCCATAACAATCAGATATCTGGATGCGAATGATGATGATTATGAGCAGTATATATAGGTTAACGATACCGCGCGGATTTCTTTATTCAACTAAAGAAAATGCTTGACATATAAAAAATGTACAATTATAATCCTTTAGTCGACTAAAGAGTCGGTGAAATTGACATGTTATCGTCATTTGTTTTGTGTAAGCCGCACAAGTAC
>JAILNQ010000073.1 GCA_024691425.1 Lachnospiraceae bacterium | reverse complement strand
GACCTATTCAGAGCTCATCGGAAACATCGAAAGAGATGCTAATTCAGCCAAGAAATACTGGCATTTCATAAAGGTAATGGGAAGAAGCGCAAGCCATGTGGCTCTTGAGTGCGCGCTCGAGACGCAGCCGAACATCTGCCTTATCGGTGAGGAAGTTGCCGCTAAGAAGATGTCTCTTTCACAGATCGCATCCCAGATCGCTGACTCTGTAGAAAAGAGAGGAAATGCGGGCAATAACTTCGGTGTTGCTATCATTCCCGAGGGTATCGTAGAGTTCGTTCCTGAATTCTCGAAGCTCATCGCCGAGATCAACGAGCTCCTCGCAGGCGCGAACACTGAGAAGTTCAATGCGCTTCCCGACTGGAACGCAAAATACGAGTTCATAGAGAAAGGCCTTACGAAGGAATCCATGGCGGTATTCGCTATCCTTCCTCAGCTCATCCAGCAGCAGCTCTTCCTTGAGAGAGATCCTCACGGAAACGTGCAGGTTTCGCTCATCGAGTCAGAGAAGCTCCTGTCGGCTCTTGTAAAGGACGAGCTTGAAAAGAGAAAGGCAGCAGGCACATATAAGGGTAAGTTCGGATCGCTCCATCATTTCTTCGGTTATGAAGGAAGATGTGCATTCCCTTCAAACTTCGACGCAGATTACTGCTATTCGCTCGGATACAACGCTTTCATGCTCATCCAGTACGGCTACACGGGATATCTTTCAAAGGTATCGAATCTTTCAAAGCCGGCTGAAGAGTGGGTTGCAGGCGGAATGCCCATCACGAAGATGATGAACATCGAGAGAAGGAACGGAGAGGACAAGCCCGTCATCAGAAAAGCTCTTGTCGAGCTCGACGGCAAGCCGTTCAAGTATTTCGCAGAGCACAGGGATCAGTGGGCAGTTGAGACCGCATTCACATATCCCGGAGCTATCCAGTATTACGGACCGTCGGAAGTATGCGACCTCACGACGAGGACTCTTGCCCTTGAAAAAGGCTGACATGAACCCAGACGGGATGATGCGGCCACGGAAGATATTCCGTAAAATCGCTGCTGATTTCAGCCGATTGACCTGACTGGTCAAACATAATATAATCCTCCGGGGAGAAAATCATCTCTTCGGAGGATTCTTTTTTCACCGAAAGAAAGCTCTTGCGGCCGTAGGCGTCGCGGTGCTCGACGATCTCGCTCGAACCGGATCGGATGAGCGCGGACGCAGGGTCGGTCAGGAGGATCATATGCTTATCGATGAGCCTGTTCCACATGATGCTGACTATGCGCTCCATCGGCGCAGGAAAAGTAAGAGCATCCCTTATCTGCACAGGAGTAAAGCCCCTGTCGGTAAGATGCCTTATCGCATCGTCGCATGCGGCGTTCATTGTGAAGCTGTTCAGCGCTTTTTCAAAAAATCCGTCGCTCATGATACATTATATATGATAAGAAAAAATCCTTCCACGCACCATATTATCATATAAGGCTTCTTGTTAAAAGTGCGCCGTTCTGATAAAATATACGGCTAGAGCAGTATTTTTCACCAATAACATGAAAAGGGGAAAGCAATGGAAGAAAGACGTGAGATATCAAGAGTTGACTATTCGGCGAAGGGTGTTGTTGTCATATGCGACACCGGAGAGAAGTTTTTCGTTGAGACGAAGAACGTGAGCCCGCTCGGAATGGGCATAATGATGCCGGCCGAAACGCCGGAGATAGTCGGAAAGGACATTATAATAATAGCAAGCACGCTCATTATGTATGCCGATGTCAACCGTCAGGAGAAGAACGGGGACGGAACATATACTGTCGGGATAAGTGCCAGGCAGTTCACTCCGGAGGTACTGCAGTATCTGTTCAAACATATCGCCGAATAGGCCGTCACATACACGGCATTAAATCACCGTAAACCGGTATCGTGATGTGGTATTCGTGCGGATCTGGTGACTTCACCATGATAAAGCATTAAATTTTCGCGGCTCACGTAAATTGGGTTCATAAAATCACATTGTCATATTATGTGATTTTCTGAACCTTTTTTTATTTCTTTTTCGTCTTTATAGTTAAGAAAACAAAAATAGTGCCGATATAAATATTGTGTGAAAGAGAAAGTTTGTAACACAAGCCTAAAAACGACTTGGAGGAATATGAAGATGAGAAAGAATATCAAAAATGACAAGGTTATCAA
>JAILNQ010000067.1 GCA_024691425.1 Lachnospiraceae bacterium | reverse complement strand
ACATGGGATTCCGATACGCTCTATGAGTTCATATATGAGCGGGGTTACGAGTCTTTGTTTGATGCGAAGCTGCTCACTTTCCACAGTCACGTTTCGATCGTTTATGCGTATCTTCTCGTGCTGTTCAAGCTGTTTTTCCATAACATAAGGACAGGATACTTCGTGCTTAACGCGCTCTGCATAATCGCCGCTTCTTTTGGCATGCTCTTTCTTCTGCGCAATATCGTTCCAGGAAAGAAAAACAGGTCTTACATCATTGCCGGTATTATGTTCATGCTTTCTCCGTGGGTATGCGGAATGTCCACGTATCATATGTATGATTATTACATCTGGTGCCTGTTCCCGCTCCTTATTCTCTATGCTCTGCAGAAAAACTGGATCGGCTTCTTTGCCGCAGGAGTGCTCATCACCTTCTCAAAGACAACAGGACTCGTCGTTTTCGGAAGCGCATGCATAGGCGTTCTAGCCGTAGATGCATGGTCATATATAAAGGCGTATGAGGGCTTCTTGGGCACACTCAAAAAACTTCTGTCAGATATCAAATACTGGTGTTTTCTGTGCGTGCTGATCGTTTTCACTTTATTTTTCAAACTCGGGATATCTCCCGAGACACAGTTTGAAGATACCGTGATCGGTTTTGATGCTGCACATACATTCCACCAGATGAAGCTTTTCACCTTTGCGAACTTCATATGGATCTTTGTGGCATGTTCCATCATACTGCTCATCCGGCTGTTCATCACAAAGAAAACCGTTCTGGGAGAAGAGCAGAAAAAAGCGCTGATGATACTTCTTATCTCTGACGCCGTTTTCTTTGTATCAAACTGCCTGATAATCACCTATCGGATGCCCCGGTACATGGATTCGCACATAGCCGCGGTCTATGTGTTTGCTGCGGTGTTCTTTCTCAGCATGGACAATGTGAAGGTTTCAAACATTCTGATGTCAGTTATCACTGCTGTCACGTTCATCGCCGGATTCAGAATGATCGATCCTCTATCCCTTGCCATTTTCAGTCCAATGGATGTCGGCACTCACCGGATCGTCGATTTTGAGATGACTGATCATCCGTCTCTCGAGGACTCCATAGTATGTAACCGTGAATATTATTCCTACGAGATCGTGCTCGGAAAGGCACTTACATATGTCATGGACTCAAGGTCTCCGGATGACGGCATAATGTTCTCGCTCGGCGACCAGGCTCTCACATGGGGATTCGCAGGAGGAAGATACTCATACAATTACAAGGACGGGAAAAAGTTCTTTGAGGAGTTCTATGATAAAAAGATCGGCGGCATGGCAAACGGATACTCCTATGACTACTATGAAACAGATGATATGATACCCTATGACATGCAGTACATCTTCCCGAACGAGACCGTAAAAGAAGCGGCTTATGAAAGCAATGCCGGCACGTTCTGGTATATCTACATGCCGACACTGAACTGCTCAAAGGAGCAGGAAATATATAATGATTTCAATGTTGTAAGCGAAGAGCAGTTCACTTTCCGCGGATGGCAGATGAACTGCATCAGATTTTCTTCGAAGTGATCACTTATCGCCTTTTTTTACTTTTCTTATCGGCTTTGCGGGTATGCCGATAACTACCGTATCTTCCTCGACAGTGCTTACGGCGAGCGCGCCGAGTCCGACAAAGCCTCTCTCTTTGACTGTTATCTGATTCCTTACCATTCCGCCCGGTGCGATATATGCCCCGTCTTCTATCCGTGAGCTGCCGCACACGAGATTTCCGCATACGATGCTGACCTTGTTCCCGACCTGCACATTGTGGCCGATATGGACAAGATTTCCGATCTTCGTGCCGCTGCCTATAACCGTATCGTCGATCGTTCCTCTTTCAATAACTGTGCATGCGCCTATCTCAACGTCGTCTCCTATCACGACTCCGCCAAAATGTTCGACCTTATGCATCGTGCAGTCATCATCATAGGTGAATCCGAATCCGTCAGGGCCGATCACAGTGCCGGAATGGATATTGCATCCCTTTCCGATGCGCACCCTTCCCTCGATCACGACATTGTTCTCAATGACCGTACCGGCACCTATAACGGCTTCCCCGGTTATAGTGCAGTTGCAGCCTATGACCGCAGTCGGATCAACCGTTGCTTCATCTGCTATAACAGTTCCTTTTCCTATGCTTCCGGGCTGCGCATCGCTCCCCCAGAACTCGTGCAGTATACCGAAGAATACTTTCTTTGAGTCGTCTGCGATGATCGCATTATCAAAGTCAACAGCGCAACCCTTCTGAACGATCGCGGCAGTTATATCCTTCGGTCTTCCCGCCTCGTCATACTTTTCCTCTTTTTTGATCCAGGTAATGCAACCGCTTTTATAGTTCGCAAGAGAAGAAAAACCGCCGAGCTCGATATCGGGATCGCCCTTAAATTCAAACTCTGTTCCATTTTCTTTAAGCCATTCAATGATTCTGCTGATCTTCATAAATTCACCCTTTACTGATTGATCTCGTCCTCTTTCATGATAGATGCGAGGTCAGTGATGTTTCCCATCAGATTAAAGTACCTGTTACGGTTTCCGTCGCCGACAAACCTCTTGACACTCTCTTCGAGGCTTATTTCCTCATCGTTATACCAGAACGCATGCGTGAGTATATGAAGCCTCTCCTCCGAAGCCTGCTCAATAATCTCGTCAACCGGCTCGCGCCATCTTCTTCTCGAGTCCGATATATACCTGAACTGCGAAAAAAATACGCTGCTGTAGCTGTTTATCATCCCGGGAATTTCAAGATCCGCCTCCAGAAGCTCCTTCCTCGGCCTATGCATGGACACTGTATCTATCGGGGCTCCGACGGCCGCTTCAAGTATATCTGCTTCCTTTCGTATAAGTCCCGGCAGCTCTCCGATGCTAGCACCGGCATGCTTTTTCTCATCAAAATGAAGACCTATATGATGTCCCATTTCCCGTATGGATTTCAGATCGCGGCTGCATTCATCCGAAAAGACATTGTAAAGATCGGATGACAGCAGAACGAAATACGTCGAGAATGCACCGCATCTTTTTTCAAGTCCGGCAAGCTCAAGCGCTTTTTTAACATCATAATCTATGTCATGCCTGAGTATTACCGGTCTTTTCTTATCCTCCCAGCTGTCATAGCCGGCGAATTCATATCCCGCTTCCGTAAGCTTTTTCAGAAGGTTTTCGTAGCCTCTGTAAGTAAATTCCATCAGCACTCCTCATCCTGGTAACAGGCAACCCAGTCATAAACTGTATCTTTCCATCTGTATCTGCTGCCGATTATTTTGCTGTTAAGCTCAAGCGCTTCCTTATCCATCGGAGAAGCCAGAAGCTCATTCAGCACTTTACCGACGGCATCGGCTGACGGAGCCTTGCGCATCGTAAGCCCGAGATCATAAAGGTCTTTGTACGGAAGCCATTCGCCTGTAATGACCTCCTTCTTTGCATAAAGGCTCTCTTCCATCGACGCCGACATGGAGTCCGTGATCTGAACCTGTATCAGGACATCCGTTGCCTTGCGGAGCGCCACAAGCTCTTCATCGCTTAAATATTCCGTGATGAAAAGATAGTCATAATCATCCTTTAGAATGTCTTCAATTTCTTTCCTGTATGCATCCGCGTCATCGCACGGTCCGCTCGTCCACGGGATCACGATGAAAATCCTGATGCGGTCAACATTGTATTGTTTCAGAGACTTTGCTACGGCCAGGTGCTGCTGTCCCCTCGTACGGTTGTATCCCGCAACTACGACAGTCCTATTCGTGTCTATCCCGTACTTTTCGGTAAACCGGGACACAACGGCATCATCCATACTGTCGATGTCATCGAGGAACGGGTTTCCGAACCTTACGATCCTGATCTTACTGTCATATTTCCTGCCCATCTTATTTCCGAAGATCTTCACGAGCTCAGGTGTCTGGAGCGTTATTACATCCGCTCTCGATATGAGCAGCGTAAGGATTTTCAGTATGATGCGGTTCTGCCGCAGGATATCGCTTCCCCAGAATGATATAACTATCCTTGAAAAAGTCGCATTAAGAAACGGCAGCAGCATCACAAAGAAAACGCTCACATACTGAATGTTTACGATGCTTCCCTTAAGCGTGCCGTACTCTTTTTTCAGAAACCTGTTCATTCCCGCCCAGTACAGAGCTTTGCTTGCTTTTCCGAGGCCGGAATAGCTGCTGATACCTTTCAGTTTCTCGTATTTTTTCATTTCCTCATCAAGATTGATGCAGAAATTTTCGTATCTTTCAGAAAAAGAGCTGCATTTCATGAGCTCTTCCTGAAGATGATCGTTGTATATGCTTGAGGATGCGATGAACTGAACTACTTTTTTCATGCTAACTCTCGTCCTCTAAAACATGCCATTTATGTATTCCCTCTTCGAACGGCGTTATCGAAAGCGGGCCGATGACGCTCTCAAGATGCGAAACAGAAGCCACGCAGTCCATGACCTCATTCTTTCTCGTCGCATGCATCTCAACTACCTTCTTGTCCGTCCCGAGCTCTGCCTGGATGATATCTATGGCAGCCTTTACGCTATATGATCTGCCGGAGCCTATATTATATATGTCATAGCCTTTCACTGCCGGAAGAAGCCTTGCAAGAACGTCGGCAACATCCTCGACATATACATAGTCCCTTTTCGGTGCAAGATTGAAAACGGAAACCTCATCCGCATTCTTATCCGCTACCTGATAGTATACCTTCGGCAGGAGAAAATCACGGTTCTGCCCTTTACCGTATACGTTAAAAGGCCTTACCACGGCTACGTCCACGCCGAAATTCCTGCTGTAGAATTCGCATATCTCCTCGCCTATCTTCTTGCTGAGGTGATAAGGCGTATTCATGACGCATCTGTGCTTCTCGTCAACAGGAAGGTATTCGGGCTCTCCGTACATGTACGTACTCACAAAGACAAGACGTGCATGACAGTTTCTGCAGAATTCAAGAACGTTTATGAGAATGGAGTTGTTATCAGCGATGTATCCCTTCGGATCATCCCAGCTCTCAGGAACGAACGTCTTTGCAGCAAGATGGTATACTGCGTCTACCCCTTCGTATCCGTCAAGTGAATGAGCATCTCTCAGATCTCCGTCCTCATGCCTGTGTTCAATTATCTCATGTCCGTCGGATCCAAGCCTTAACAGGAGATACCTGCCTATGAATCCTTCGGCTCCCGTAACCATTATGCGCATATCAGATTTCCTTTTTCAGAAATAGATCTCTTTTGCTCTCGAACTCATCCGTTGCCATCTGATAGTCGTCCGGACGCCCTATGTCGAGCCAGTAGCCTTCATGAAGGCGGAGGCCTACCTCTTCATGATTTTCGAGCAGACACTTCATCAGATTGTCGAAACCGAAAAACTCGTCATACGGTATGTAATCAAGAACACGCTTTGACAGGGCGTAAACACCCATGCTGACAAGGTAGTCGAGCTTAGGTTTTTCGGTAAAATCCGAAAGCACCCCGCCCTGTTCATGAAGCACTCCGTATTCGACGTTCTGCACTCTTTTGAATGATGATATCGTAAAAATCCTGCCGCTCTTTATGTGCTCGCTAAGAAGCAGGGAATAATCAAGGTCGGTAAGCACATCGCTGTTCATGACAAGAAAGTGCTCGGGAAGGTCTTGCATCTGCTTTAGGGGGCCCATGGTGCTGAGCGGTTTCGTCTCAAGCGAATACTCGATATCAAGGCCAAACTTGCTCCCGTTCCCGAAGTATGTCTCAATGAGCTCGGCCTGATGGTTGACCGCTATGATAACCCTTTCAAATCCGTATGATGCAAGCTGGCGTATAACGATCTCCATTATCGGATACTGGCCGACCGGAACGAGAGGTTTCGGAATCACCATCGTATAGGGCATGAGCCTTGTGCCCTTTCCGCCTGCCATTATGACTGCAGTCTTTTTTTCTTCACATCCTGATGCCATTATATCTTTATTACATCCTCTTTATTACGCAGAACCGCTTTGCCGCCGGTTATCTCGTATATCTTATCACAGCTCTTCAGCGTCGTAACCCTGTGTGCGATGATTATGAGAGTCATCGTTCCGGCAAGGGAATCGATCGCTTCCATGACTGCCTCTTCCGTTTCATTGTCAAGCGCGCTCGTCGCCTCGTCAAGTATCATGATCTGCGGTTTCGCATACAGAGCTCTGGCAATTGCCACCCTCTGTCTCTGTCCGCCCGAGAACTTCACTCCGCGCTCTCCGACCATAGTATCGAGTCCGTTCGGCAGACCTTTTACGAACGTATCAAGAGATGCTTTTCCCAGCGCTTCCCATACCTTTTCATCATCGGCCTCACCCGCACCGAACACCACGTTCTCGCGTATCGTATCATCCACAAGGAATACCGACTGCGGAACATATCCGATCATCTGCGACCACGCTTTCGGAATCGCATCAATGTTCACACCGTCCATAAGAATCTCACCGCTCTGAGGATGGTAAAGACGGAGAAGAATATCCGCAAGCGTTGATTTTCCGGAACCTGATTCGCCGATGATACCGACTGCCTCGCCTTTGTTTATCGTAATGTTCAGGTCATCAAGTACCTTGCCGGCCCCTTCGGGATATTTCCACCCTATATCGCACGCTTTTATGCTGTCTTCGAAACTCACTGAATCTTCTGATACGCTGTCCGCGCCGGTCGAGTTCTTCGCAAGTTCTTCCTGTTCCTTCTCAAATGCCCTGGCCGCGGAAATGTTTTCGTATGTCGCATCAACGTACTGACGGTAGTACACGAAATCATTGATGTATCCTGCTGTTCTCGCGATCGACGGGAGCAGCCTGAAAGCACCCATCGCGAAAGCTCCCATGCTCGGTATGAAAACATTGACATCCACTCCCATCTTAAGACGGACGAGAACGGTGATGATTATTCCGGATATGCAGAAAGCCTCAATGATCCGCTCGGGAAGTCCTCCGATCCACGCATAGTATATAGCGGCCCTGCAAGACATATCATAAGCATCCTCGTAGCCTTTCAGAAAGAATTTCTGCCTTCCATAGACCATTATGTCCTTAATCCCGCCCGAGATCTGCATGAGCCATTTATACTTATACCTTCCCGCCTTTCTTGATGTGGTGGAAAGTTTTGATATCTTTCTTTTGAATCCGAGCACGACAACGATCAGGCATACCGCTCCGACCGCGAGCACTCCGATAGCGAGCATCCAGTCCACGGAAACTAGATATGACGTTATCGATACGACGACAAGGAATTCGGAAAGCAGGCTGAAACCTTTCGTCATGACCATATATACGCCTGATGAATCCGCATTGACACCCTGCAGCATCACATCGCTTCCGTTCTCAACGAAGAACGAATAAGGTCTTGCCATGTATGAATGCATCATCAGAACCGAAAACTCTTCCTGAGTCTTATTGCTGTATGATGTCTGCAGATAGCTCGAAAGCGCTAGATACGCATTCTTCGTGATATAGATGACAACTATCCCTATGCCGACGAGAACAATGACCGAGTGCGGCTCGGAAACACCGAAAAGGCTGCAGAAAAAGTTTATGTACGGCTTCTTCATCAGCTCTTCCGGAGTCAGTATCGACTGGATGAACGGCTGCATCGCCGATACACCGAGCAGCTCGAACATTGAGCCGACAAAGATCACGACGAACATTCCCGCCATCAGCAGTTTCTGTTTTTTCGTAAGAATGCTGTACATTTGGTACATCATTCTTTTCAGTGTTCTTAAGTCCCGCATCACTTTCTGCCTATGTATTCCCAGCAAAGAGGCGTTCCGGCCTTAAGGTCCAACAGAGCGCATCTTCCTAAAATGTCATTGTAATGTTCAGTCGGCAGACCGAGCGCAGGCCTGACTGACTTGATATTGTCTTTGGAAAATCTCTCGCCCGCTTTGATATCCGCCGACACGAACAGAGATCTTCCGAATCTTCTGCCTTCTTTCTGCTTTTCGGTAAGCTCGTATGTTATATTTCCGATGGCCTGTTCGACGTTTCTTATCTGCCTTACCATATC
>JAILNQ010000026.1 GCA_024691425.1 Lachnospiraceae bacterium | reverse complement strand
TGTTCCATAAAAAAAATCTGCCTCTTTCTACGTTTCGGCAATTGCGTAAAAATTGCGCTACGCGTTCTATTATAAGCAGATTCTCAGATAAAATCAACCTTAAAATTCCTTGATTTTATCGCATTTATTGGGATTTTTGGCACTTGACACAACATATCGATAAACCGCTTTTGGAGCCTTACTATATGTTGTGAAAAGTTTACAATAAAAATTTTACATAAAATGTCAAGACGCATGTCTTGACAGCCAGAGCGGCGCTTGAGCGGACTTTATCAAATTGATACCCTATGCTTGCATGAACAGGTTCATGGCTTTGGGACTCGCCAAACATGAGGAAACTGCGATTTACGGAGTAAATCAGCACTTAGCTCTATACGCCATCAGCCCCGCGATCGTCTTCGCATCCACTATCTTTCCCTCAAGGACGAGCTTCGTCAGCTCATCGATAGTATAGATCTCGACATCGATGAATTCATCATCATCAAGGTGCTGCTCGGTCTTTGTCAGGTTATGGGCAACGTATATGTCGATCTTCTCGTTGCAGAATGCGACCGTGGTATAAAGGCTCAGAAGGAACTCAACATCTTCTATGTCCGCACGGTATCCCGTCTCCTCCTCGAGCTCGCGGTGGGCGGCGATTTTCGTTGGCTCATCTGCGCCGTCGAGACCGCCCGCGGGTATTTCGAGCGTATAAGCATCAATGGCGTTGCGGTACTGTCTGACCATTATTATCCGTCCGTCATCCATGACCGGGATGACCGCGGCCGCGCCTTTATGCTTTATGAAATCGAAGTTCTCCTCGCTTCCGTCGGGGAGCATCATTCTGTCCTGGTATATGTCGACTATGGCGCCGTTGTGGATGAGCCGGCGTCCTATGCGCTCAGGTCTGTCATTCATTATGCGTCTTTTCCTCTATGATCTTCTGCACGCTTGCGAGCTTCACACACAGTATGAATACATCGAGCGCCTTGTCGAGCTCAGCTATCGGCGGGAAGGTCGGTGCGATCCTGATGTTCGAATCGGCCGGATCCTTCTTGTACGGATATGTCGCGCCTGCCCCAGTCATCGTAACGCCGGCATCCTTGCACATTCCGACCACTGTCTTCGCGCATCCGTCGAGCGTGTTGAATGAAACAAAATACCCTCCCACAGGGTTCGACCACGTTCCTATTCCGAGGCCGCCGAGCTCCTCGCCAAGCCTTCTCTGAACGAGTTCGAACTTAGGCCGGAGTATCGCCGCATGCTTCTTCATATGCTCGCGCATGCCTTCCGCATTTTTGAAATAGCGTACATGACGCAGCTGATTGAGCTTGTCGGGTCCGATCGTCTGAATCGTTATGACGCTCTTTATGTAGTCAAGGTTTCTCTTGCTCGTACCGAGCGCGGCCAGGCCGCTTCCCGGGAAAGTGACTTTCGAAGTTGAGCAGAACTTGTATACCATGTCGGGATTTCCTGCCTCGGCGCACGCACCGAGAATCTCTATCAGTTTATCCTGCTTATCCTCATATAGATGATGAATGCAGTAAGCATTATCCCAGAATATCCGGAAATCCTCCGCCGCAGGCTTGAGCGCCGCGAATCTTCTTACCGTTTCATCAGAGTAGGTAACCCCGCCCGGATTCGAATATTTCGGAACGCACCATATGCCTTTTACGGCAGGATCGGAATTGACGTATTTCTCAACAAGATCCATGTCTGGGCCTTCATCGGTCATCGGGATGTTTATCATCTCTATACCGAACTGCTCCGTGATAGCGAAATGTCTGTCATATCCCGGAACGGGACAGAGGAACTTCACCCGGTCGAGCTTGCACCACGGTGTACTTCCGCAGACGCCGAGGATCATAGAACGGCTGACCGTATCATACATTACGTTGAGACTGGAGTTCCCGAATACAATGACGTTGTCGTCGCTTATCTCCATCATCTCTCCCATGAGACGCCTTGCCTCGTGAATTCCTGTAAGTTCTCCGTAGTTACGGCAGTCCTTGCCTTCCTCGGAAATGAACGACGAATCGGGATAGAGTATCCCGAAGAAATCCGCCTCCATATCTAGTTGCTCGGCCGAAGGAAGACCGCGGGCCATGTTGAGCTTGAGGCCCCTCGCCTTCATGTCCTCATACTGAAGAAATAGTTTCTGCTCGAGCTCGGTAAGCTCCGATTTTGTAAGTTCGCTGTACGGTTTCATATGCGTTCGGTTCTCCTTGACATGACGCGAGCCCGCATCGCCTCATGGCGAAAAGAGCGGGCAGGCGTCTTCTATCTTCTATATCAATAGTAACAGTATCTTTTTGTTACGGTTCCGGTTCAGGTGCCGGAGGTTCCGGTTCGGGGTCAGGTGCCGGTTCAGGCTCGGGCTCGGGCTCGGGTTCCGGCTCGGGATCAGGCTCCGGCGCCGGCTGAGGCGCAGGATCCGGTTCGGGTGCCGGTTCAGGTGCCGGTTCGATCACATCTTCAGGAGCAGGAAGTCCGTCCGGAACAGGATCGATAACGGGTGCGGGGGCTCCGCCGGGGCCCGGATCAGGGGGAGGGGCGGCAGCTACATACCCGCATTTGCTGCAGGATCCGCCAGCTCCTAACGTATCGCATGCTTCGTTAACATCTATACCGCACGTGCATGTCTTCCTGTGCGTTCCGTCACCGTTTGGCGCGTAAACAAAGTTGTGGGCATGAACAGGGCCCTTACAGAGATCGCAGACTCCGTCGCCGTTCCTGTCGACATGAGCCGTTGCGGTGACATGTCCGCACTTCCTGCACTCAACCCTATGCTGAGTGATATCTCTGCCCCATGTTTTTCCAGTGATCTTATAATCATGAGTCTCTGCTTCTTCTTTCTCATCGCAGCCCTTGCACCTCTTAATATGCTTCGTGTCATTGAGACTCTCGTATGTCCAGTCATGCTCATGATGCGACGGTCTGTAGCATGTGTAGCATACCTGCGGACGGGGAGGACAGGTTACTATGTGCGGCATGCTGAGCGCCGCCGTTGCTGCCTGGCCCGTGTATGTAACATAATTGCTGACGATTTTCGAAGGAGCGAGCTTACCGTTGCCGTACTCTGCAATAGCAGGGTTCCAAGCGATGATCTTCGCGGGATCGGTTGCGGTTCCGCATGCCCTGCCCTCGTAGATTCCGTAATTCACATAGTGATACAGGTACATCGGAAGGTTCGCGCCGTATGTCCTGACAAGGTCGGGATTGAGCGCAACGTAATTGTTGATGTTGAAATACTGATACGACCCGCTGAGCCCGTTCTGCAGATAGCTATGCCTGTTGTATGACATATAAAGGAAAAGCTTCTCCATAGGAGTGGGCACAAGCGTTGCGTACATCCTCTCGCCGTTCCTAACACCGGTTGCCATGAAATGCTGGTACATCATATTCACATCACCGCCGCACTGAGCGAATACCGCCGGGTTGAGGGCAGCGTACTGAGACGATGCGAAAACAGGCGGAACAAGCAGTGTGCTGTCGTACTGCGCAGCCGATACAGAAAGCGATGAGCCGAGCGCCATGACTGTCATGGCAGCGGCAAGTATGAGCGCTTTCAATTTCTTCATGATATTCCTCTCTTTCTAGAGCCTCGCGGCCCGAAAATCACTTTTAATGAAATCTGTCATATTATTTTATCTTAAATGCGGCCGATGTTCAATAAAAATATGCATTTTATGCTGTTGAAACCGTTCATCTAATATGTTATATTAGGTGTAGTAATATTTTTGATTATGAAAGGGGCGCATTTATGAACACAGCAGTATCAAGGCTCAGGCAGCCCAGAACAAAGCTCGCGGACAGAATATTGCCCGATTATACGAAGGGTGAGGAGATATTCAACATGGTGAGCCATATAGCGGGCGGAGCACTCGGGATCGCAGCTCTCGTCCTGTGCGTCGTGAAGTCGGCCATGAAAGGGGATACGTGGGGAGTCGTCTCTTCTTCCATCTACGGTGCTTCGCTCATTGTTCTCTACACTATGAGCAGCGTCTATCACGGCCTTCACAAGAACATGGGCAAGAAAGTCATGCAGGTCATCGACCACTGCACTATATATTTTCTGATCGGAGGAACCTACACTCCGATTCTTCTCGCAGGGATAAGGAAAACCCATCCCGGCTGGGCATGGACGGTTTTCGGTATCGTATGGGGATTCTCGATAGCCGCATCGGTCTTCACCGCGATAGACCACAACAAGTATCAGCGTCTTTCCATGATATGCTACATAGCGATAGGATGGTGCATCGTGATAGCCGCAAAGCCTACGATCGAGGCAATCGGATGGACGGCCATCTTTTGGATACTCGGCGGAGGCATCGCATATACGATAGGTGCGGTGCTCTATTCTGCAGGCAAAAAAAGAGGAAGGCGGTACATGCATTCCGTCTTCCATCTGTTCGTGCTGCTCGGCAGCGTGCTGCAGTTCGTGGCGATATATTTTTATGTTCTTTAAATTTTAGGGGGCAGGCTGAGTCAGGCCCTTGACAGGCCCTGACATACCCTAAAGGGCCCTGACATGTCATAGCAAAAGTTCGCATCTTATGTCGCGCGGAAGGAGGCCCTGGAAGAAATCACCGTCCACCGGGCTTCCGACGACGCTTCCGTAGTGCGTCGGAATGACGACTTTCGGATGGATCATCTTCGTGTAAAGAGCGGCTGACGACGCATCCATCGTATATGTTCCGCCTATCGGCAGGAACGCCACATCGCATTTAATGTCCTTTATCTCCGGAATAACATCAGTGTCCCCGGCAACGTAGTATTTCTCCGCATCCATGGTTACGACATATCCTACCCATCCGTTCCTTTTGATATGAAACGGCCTGTTCTGGTTGTACGCTGGATAGACTTCGACCATCAGGCGGGATATCTCACGCTTCTCTCCGGGCCGCACCGTCGTGATATGGCTGCTCGGGATCGTCGTGATGTCACCCATGAGGTGCGACATAGAATAGGGAATGACCAGATAACCGTCGAACTTTATGGCCTTCCTTATATCCTCCGGCGAAAAATGGTCATAATGCTCATGCGTTATGAACACATAATCACCGTCATGAGGCTCTCCTTCTATCTGCCACGGATCGAAGTAGAGAGTCTTCGAGCCTCTTATCCTTATGCTGCTCTGTACATTTACTGCGATATTTACCGGCATCCTAACGCTTCCTTTATCGCTTCGAGGAGTTCCGGATAATCCTCATAAGCGGGGAGTTCCGGATAATCCTTCTTTATCTGATCGGTCGTCCTGAACAGGAATCCGTCCCTTCCGGCCTTGATCATCGCAAGGTCGTTGAAGCTGTCGCCTCCTGCTATCGTTTCGAATCCGATCGACTGAAGCGCCTTCACGGTCGTAAGCTTCGACTGCGGGCAGCGCATCTTATATCCCGTTATCATTCCGTCAGGCCCAACCTCGAGCGTATTGCAGAAAAGCGTGGGCCATCCGAGCTTCTTCATGAGAGGCGAAGCGAACTGCTCGAACGTGTCGCTTATGATGATGACCTGTGTGACGCTCCTCAGTTCATCAAGGAACTCCTTAGCGCCCGGCAACGGGTCGATTTTCGATATGGTTTCCTTTATCTGCTGAAGTCCGAGACCGTGCTCGCGCAGTATCGAAATCCTCCATTTCATCAGCTTGTCGTAATCAGGCTCATCCCTTGTCGTGCGCCGAAGCTCGGGTATGCCGCTCTCCTCTGAGAAAGCTATCCAGATTTCAGGCACGAGAACGCCTTCAAGGTCAAGGCAGACTATGTTCATGATTTTCCTCCCTGAACGTTAAGTTTACATAATTCCAAATCATTATAACAGAAACATTCCCGATGTGCAAATCGGCGACTTACGGAACGTACTGGAAATGCTGGTAGTCCTTGGAATTCTTCCACGAACCGCCCCAGGTGAAGCCCTCTTCGGTAAAGAGTCTGTAGGCCAGATCATCCTTGTCGATCTTGTAGTCGAAGTCGGCCGAACGGTCAGCATACGGATCGCTCCCCTCGGGCTCGGTCAGCGTTACGCCGTCGATGACATGGATGTACGGATTATAGAACGGATTGAGGTCCACGGCCAGCCCGAGGCCGTGCTTGGATATATTGTTCGTTCCCGAAACAAGACGGAAATTGAAGCATGACGTATTGTTGTCCCTCATGGACATCTCATCATCCGCGTCATAATCGTCTATGAGCGTCATGCGCTCTATCGGGTAGTCATTCTCGTAAAGCTGCCTGAATATCCTTATGAGCTTATCGGCGATGATGACATTGCATACCATCTCGCCCTCATGGGTTTTCCCGTCGAGATCTTTATAGAGCAGGTGCAGATACCGCAGGTCCTCCCTCTTCGTCGTGCACTCTTCGGGAAAGCTCTTTCCTTCCATCCTGGCGAAAATCGCATCGCTGACGTCCTCGGCATAGAATGAATCCTCGGCATCAAGTTCAGATACATTTTCTTCCTCTGCCAGCGCGCCGTCGCTATGATGCTCACCTGCTTCTTCATGATCTTCTCCGGCATATGGCCCGTCAGGCGTAATGGACTCATTCTGCCCGTCCGGCGTCACATTTCCATCCGGCTGAGACTCCGTCATATCCTCGAACTCAATTACCGGAACCGGTGTTTCAGCCAAAGCAACAGGCGCAGTTTCCTCTGAAGTGCGGGCGCATCCGCTGATGAATAACGCGAGCCCTAGCATAACAACAATGTATTCTGCTAACCGGCCGGTAACGATTTTCTGCTTGTTCTCTCTTGTTTTCATGAGGCCATTATAGCATACAGGAAGCGCAAAAAAAGGTTGTAATTGTGCATGATTTGATTTATCATCTGTTTTAAGGCGGATCATGCCAAGTCACAAACAGGAGGTTTCATGAAATGAAGAAATTAGTGAAAGTTTTAGTTGTATCATCATTGCTTGCACTGCTCTTTGCGCTGCCCGTAATGGCAAGAGAAGTAAGTTTCGCGGCAGATAATACGGATCAGTTCGTAAAGCTTCTCAATGACAATAACGCAACTGTCAACAACGCTCTTGCACAGTTCATCAAGGTTCAGGCAGGACCCGGTGCTGACGCCGCGATCGCTCAGCAGACTAAGATCGTTGCAGATAATCTCGCAAAGGTAAACAAAGAGTGCTGCGAAAATCATCTCAACTGCCTTTCAGCAAAGCTCTACAATGCAAAGGTTCTTGAGGCTACGCGTCTCGATCAGCTCAACTGGTTCAGGTCTCTTTATCAGATGAGTCCCACATGGGCTCCCCAGCTGCTCGTCGCACAGCGCGAATATGACAAGCAGGTAGCTGAAAGAGTTGCAGCAGAGAACAATCTCGCAGCTGCAAAAGTTAAGCTTGCTCCTTTCATGTAATATTTTTACGCGCTTTTGATGCATATCGCAGGGCCGGCATGCGCCGGTCCTGTTTTAGATTATACGGCATGCCGGTGATCTTAATCAGGAAGGAATAAAATGAGCGACATTTACATCACAGGACATAAGAACCCCGATCTCGACAGCGTATGCAGCGCTTATGGATATGCAGTACTCATGAACCTGCAGGATCCCAAAAACAATTACATACCCGTAAGATGCGGGCATCTGAGCATCAGCGCAAGGAAGATCCTCGAGCATCTCGGGATCGATATACCGAAATACAGAAGGGACGTCTTTCCGAAGGTAAGGGATGTCATGATGACTTCCGATTACAGGATCGATGCGGACGACCTTCTGACAGTCGCGGCGGCATATTATGAAGAAAACATGCCGAGCGCCATACCGGTGTACGATAAAAGCGAGTTCTACGGTCTTCTTACCGTTGACGATATAACACGCTGGACGATGAGGGAACTTTCCAAGGACAACAAGATCACGGTCATACCGAAAATACGCCAGATCATGTCCGAACAGGGCAAACCGCTCGATGCCGATGAGCTTTTCGATGAAGGCAAGACTCTCCTTCAGCTGTCGAAAAAGCGCGGCCTCGCAGTATATGATGAGGACGGCTACGCAGGCTATGTGACGAGGAGATGTTTCCTGAAATGCCCGAAGAACAGCGTGATACTTGTAGATCACAACGAATCACGTCAGAGCATACAGGGAATAGAGACCGCAAACATTGTCGGCATCATCGACCATCACAGGCTTGACGCGGTCAGGACCGAGCAGCCGATTTTCATAGATGCGGAGCCTCTCGGAAGCACATGCACGATAGTCTATCAGCAGTTCATAAGGAACAACCGCACTCCCGATCCGCTCACGGCGAAAGTTCTTCTTACAGGGCTCATTTCGGACACTCTCATACTGAAGAGCCCCACATCGACCGGGATAGATGCCGTTGCGGCGCATGTGCTCGCTTCCATCGCCGGAGTTGATATGGAAAAGTACGGGCTCGACATGTTCTCGCTAGTAGACGGGCTCAAGGATCTCGACCCTGAAACCGCCATATCATCTGATTTTAAGGTCTATTCGGAAAAGGGCATAAAGATCGGCATAGGCCAGTGCGAAGTGACTCAGCTGAACGACCTAACCGAATATGCCGAAAAGTACGCCGAAAGCCTCGAGATAAAGAAGAACAGGGAAGGTCTTGACTGGGCAGTTCTTATGATAACAGACGTTATCCATGAACACAGCACCCTGATGTGCACGGTTTACAAGGCCAACCGCCACCTTCCGTATAAACCGATCGGCACCTGTCTTTATGACATGCCGGGCGTAATGAGCCGCAAGAAACAGCTTCTGCCCGAGATACTGCACGCAGTCGGCGAATAAAAAAATGCAAAAAAGTTCCGGCCAGGGGCCGGAACAGTTTTTTTGTCGTTTTTTACTTTGCGTAATCGGTCACACGGCTCTCTCTTATGACGCTTACCTTTATCTGACCGGGATATTCAAGCTCAGCTTCTATCTGCTTGCTGATATCACGTGCCAGGAGCACCATATCCGAATCGTTGACCTGCTCGGGAACAACCATTACGCGGATTTCCCTACCTGCCTGAATGGCAAAAGATTTGTCGACTCCTTTGAAGCCGTTCGTAATATCTTCCAACTGCTGTAATCTGTTAGTATAAGTCTCAAGTGTTTCTCTTCTTGCACCGGGACGTGCCGCACTTATCGCGTCAGCCGCCTGCACAAGACATGCGATCAGTGACTGAGGCTCAACATCTCCGTGGTGCGATTCGACCGAATTGATGACGATCGCCGACTCCTTGTATTTCTTACAGAGCTCAACACCTAACTGGATGTGAGTGCCTTCCATCTCATGATCGACTGATTTACCGATATCATGCAGAAGTCCCGCACGCTTTGCCATACGAACGTCCACTCCGACTTCCTGTGCGAGGAGTCCCGCAAGGAGCGAAACCTCGATGGAATGCTTGAGTGCGTTCTGGCCATAGCTCGTTCTGAACTTCATGCGGCCGAGAAGCTTAACGAGCTCAGGATGAACACCGTTCACACCCGTCTCCAAAGTCGCGGCTTCTCCGGCTTCGCGGATGCTCGTCTCGACTTCCTTCTCTGCCTTTTCGACCATCTCCTCAATCCTTGACGGATGAATTCTTCCGTCAACTATGAGTTTCTCAAGAGCGATCCTTGCGACCTCTCTTCTTATCGGATCGAATCCTGAAAGTACAACTGCTTCAGGAGTGTCATCAACGATAAGGTCGACTCCTGTCATCGTCTCAAGGGTCCGGATGTTCCTTCCCTCTCGTCCGATTATGCGGCCTTTCATCTCATCGCTCGGCAGCTGCACAACGGAGATCGTGGACTCTGCGACGTGGTCGACCGCGCATCTCTGGATGGCATTGACGACATACTCTCTCGCTTTCTTGCCCGATTCCTCCTTGACCCGCATATCCATCTCTTTGATCTTCAATGCGGTTTCATGCTTTACTTCTTCTTCAACGACTTTTAACAGATACTCTTTTGCCTGTTCAGAGGTTAAACCTGAAATCCTTTCAAGTTCCCGTACTCTTTGCTCATGTAATTTGTTTACTTCTTCCTTTTTCTTTGCCAGCGAGTCTTCTCTTGCTGCAAGCGACTGCTCACGGCGCTCCAAGGTCTCGAGCTTCTTGTCAACGTTCTCTTCCTTCTGCTGAAGTCGTCTCTCGTTCCTCGAAAGCTCTGCCCTGCGCTCCTTCGTCTCCTTTTCGAGCTCGTTCTTTGTCCTTATCGACTCTTCCTTGATCTCGAGCAGGCTCTCACGCTTCTTAGTCTCGGCGGTCTTGAGCGCATCATCGATGATCTCACGCGCCTTATGCTCGGCATTTCCGATCTTTCCCTCAGCAGCACGGCTTCGGGCATTGTAACCGATCTTATATGCCACGAAGCTTGCGATCGCAAGAAGTACCACTACACCGGCAATAATAAGAGCTGATTGCACAGTTTACCTCCTTATAAAATTGTCATAGTACAATGATGATTTATATTGTATACAAATACATACTAATACAACTATTAAATAATAAACACTCGGTCAAGTTATGTCAAGTGATTATTGTTCGGCACCGTCAATGTGACAGGTACTTTTCCATGTCGAGAGATTTCTCCTGTTTTGCCACAAGAACGCTCATTGCGACGTCTCCGGTGCAGTTGCTCATGCACCTGAACATGCCGACGAACGAATCGATTCCCATGACAAGTCCGATCGCCTCCGTAGGCACTCCGAGCTGCGTCAGCAGGACGCTTAAGCATATGAGTCCGGAGCCGGGAATCCCGGGCGCTCCTATCGACAGAACAACAATCGATATTATCATGGCCGTCATCGAGGCACCGCTTATCTGCACTCCGTATGTCTTCGCGAGCGCAAGTGAAAATACGGCCATGTACACGCATGCCCCGTCCATGTTGACCGTGGCTCCGAGCGGGATGGAAAGGCTGTATATCTTCGGCGCTATTCCGAGCTTATCGCACGCCTCCATGTTGATAGGTATCGACGCATTGCTCGATGCCATCGAGAAGACCTGCAGCATCGCCGAAGGATACTTCTTAAGGAACGGAAGCGGGTTCATCCTGCCGATGATCATCATTAGCAGACTGTATATGATCATCATGCACGCAAGCCCGAACACGAACGTAGCGAAAATCCCGAACACCGAAGCTACCGATGCGATGCCCATGTTGAGCATCATCGAGCAGATGGCGCAGAAAATCGCTATCGGCATGAATCTTATTACTATCGTCGTTATCTTCAGGAACAGATCGTTGAACGCCTCGAAAATATCTTTCACAAACGAAGAGAATCTTCCTATGAGTCCTGCGGCGATACCGCATATCACGGCAAGAAATATGAGCTGGAGCATGTTCGATTCGACGAAAGGCTGCACGAAATCACTCGGCACTATCCCGACGATCGTGTCCTTTATCGAAACATCCATCGTCTTCGATGTAATATCTTCTGCCGCCTGTACCGCCTGTGCCGAAGGAAGCGCGCTTCCTGGCTTAAAGAGGCAGAACGATCCTATTCCGACGCCTACGGCGATGAACGTCGTCAGAAGATAAAGTGAGAGAACGCGCCCTCCCACTCTTCCGAGCTCCGAAATGTCTGAGAACTTCACTATGCATGATACGATCGAAAAGAACACGACAGGCGCAACAACCATCTTCAGCGCGTTCATGTACATGGTCCTTGCCGGCACCAGCACATAAGAATCCAGCATCTTGTTGAATCCGTCAGATCCGATGGATGACAGGATAAGACCTGCTATAACGGCGAGTGCCATGGCGCCTACCGTCTGATAAAGGAACGTCCTCTTCGAGCGGCGGTGCGTGATGAAGATCATGTTCGTTCCATGGATATGCCGGTATTTCACGGAAGAGCTCATAGCTTTCAGGAGCAGATCCCTTACCATCTCCTGAACCGCGCTGCCGGCCTCCTCATCGGGAATGACGTCCCCCATGTGATCCTTGAGGCTGTATCTTTCTCCCTTTGCGGAAAGCTCTATGCTGAGCATTCCTGGAAGTTTCCTGATCGTCAGGCAGATCATGCCGGATGCGGTGTGCCCTGCAAGATTCCCGGCCGCTTCTTCTGCGGCAAGGACCGTCTTCTCTGCATCTTTTCCCTTTGCGCCGTATTCAGCAAGCGCAGCACGGACCTCGGCGACTATCTCTTCTATTCCCTTATCATCCGCCGTGAAAGATTTCTTAATGAACATCAGCTGTCTTCCCCTTGTTATTGCTAAATGGCTTGCCTATTTCGCCGCATCGATCTTAAAGGTCGCAGTCTTTACTCCGCCACACCTTCCGATTCCGCGGATAGTGATCTTTCCGGTGCCCTTCCCGGTATTGTTCTCATAGC
>JAILNQ010000010.1 GCA_024691425.1 Lachnospiraceae bacterium | reverse complement strand
TTCTCGAAGTGCCCGTGGTATCTGAGGGCTTCAGTCGAAAGCCTGACGGAATATGCGGGAGATGATCTCGGTATCGCATCTGCCGGAACTTACGATGCGTGGGGTGCTATGCTGTCGGCGTTCCTTGCTGCGACCGATAATACCGATGCGACGATAGGCAATCTGGTCGTAGGTTCCGTTCAGGATCTGAAGGACGGTTTTTCGAAAGAGGTAGAAGGAAGCTATAACGACAAGATGAATTTTACATCAGGGTGGTTTGATCCCGGGGGCTCTTCGTATGATCCGACTTCGGGTCCGGAGGCGCGGAAACGTTTCAACAGATGCTGGAGCGTGGAACACTGCACGAAGGATGCAAACGGAAAATACATAGGATTGGTTGAGAGTTATACATACGGCGTTAAAACTTCCGAAAGATATTATTCGAGTGCGGGTAACGGATTCAACGGACTGCTGTATTGGAAACAGTGGAATGTCGGAGAAGATAATTTTAGGCTGAATGATCTGCGAGATTTATCTAGAAACGATGACTATAATCCTGAGGCCCTTGATTTTGTAGTACCGCGCTGTGAGTCGGAATTCCTGAGCAGCATCGATAATAATCCGCCTCCTAATAACGGTTACACGGGTTCATCGCAGGATGATGACGGATCGGGCGACGAGCTGCAGGGACTGCAGAAGGTCAATGTGGTCTTCCCTCATGACCGTTACAGGCATCACGTGATCTATTATCAAAAAGATGAGAACGGCAGCTTATGTCCGAAGGATAGCACGAGGGTTTGGAAAGATCTGTATCTCGAACTCAACTATGATGCATATGAAGAGCTGGCGAGAGAATATGAAGAGGAATATGAAGCCGATGTCCAGTCGTTTGATCTGATGTACGGAAACCAAGCTTGGGAAGTCAAGGAACAGAGGGTGTATGATGTCGAAGGATTCATGACGAGAGAATTCTACTATGTCGGTACTATGCCGGACCGTGACGGCGGAACATCCGAGTATGTACGTGATAACATTTATCTTGTGAGCACAAACGATTCCGGAGTACGCCAACCGTATCTTTACGTCGATCAGTACATTGAATGGGATCAAGTAAAAGGAGGACTGTTCCATTCCGAGATGAACTATCGCGGAACGTATGTGAAGGAGTACTATGCACCCGGGAAGTATCTTCCGAGTGACTGGAGTAAGATTCCCGAATCACTCAGAGAGGAAGTGGCTGCACATCTTCATGGAGAGACCAAACGGTATGTGATGCATGAGTATACTCTCGGCACATGGGAGGCTGAAGGAGATCCTCCAAATGGCAACACTGAGCCTGATGGAGCCCATCCGTTCCATCCTTTTGACAGTAATTTTGTATACGTTGATAATTCGGACACTGCGGAAAATAAAGAAAAGTTCTTGTGCGATGATGATAACCGCATAGGCTGGAGACATACCATGTATAACATTGAATCCGGGATTATTATCATTAAGTATGAGGTAATAGCTGCACTGCCATTGGATCCGTGAAATGCGGATTAAAACGTACATAATCATAAACGAACATCATTTCGGCCGTTCTTGTCTGAACGGCCGAAAATTTTGAAAATGGTCTACCAACCCCGTCCCAAAGGACCGCTCCGTCCCCATATGGCGAAAAATGACAGAATATGGTAAAATATTTTGTCGCCATATGCTCAGGGGAAACGCCTATGATCGCATTGAGCCATAATCTTGCTGCCATGAACGTTCAGCGGCAGCTTAAGGTGAACACCAAAAAAGACAAGAAAGTCACCGAACGCCTCTCAAGCGGATACAGGATCAACCGTGCGGCGGATGATGCCGCATCGCTGACGATATCCGAAAAGATGCGCGCGCAGATACGCGGACTGAACCAGGGTACGGAAAATGCCCAGGACGGTGTTTCTTGGGTCCAGATAGGTGACGGCGCCCTTGATGAAGTCCATGACATGCTGCACCGCATGACGGAACTGGCGGTACAGTCATTGAACGGGACATATACCGACGCAGACCGCGCAGCCATGGAGGCCGAGTTCTCACAGCTTCAGAGTCAGATCGACACTATAACTCACAGTACACAGTTCAATACCCTTGATATTTTTTCGGACCATGAACCGACATATTATCAGATGGAAGGAAACATCACATGGCCTCATGACGAGCCGCATGATGTTTTTTCGCCCGATAACACTCTTGCCATTTCTTATCGCGAAAAGAGCGACGATCCGCCAGTGACCGTTACTGTTACCGTTCCTGAGGGTGTCTACACTTCTCGCGAACTTGCTGACGAGATTGAGGACGCCATTGCAACAACCCCGCTTGCGGTTAAGCCGAAACTGAATTTTGAATACACGGAAAACGGGACATTCAATGCAAACCTCGAAGGCGGCGCAAGAATTGAATCGCTGTCCGGAGGGCTGTCCTCGCTTCTCAACAATATTTACAGCGGCGGCTCAACCGGCGCACTCATAGGCACGACCATATTCACTTCTGACAGCGTCCGTCTTCCGATAACGGCCGGGAAAAATGACAGCATGACTTTTGTTATCGAAGATTTTTCCGGGAACAAGACCACGAAGTCTCTGACGATCCCCCAGGGATCATATACCAGAAATCAGCTCATCGATCTTATCAATGATAAGCTTTCAGGAACTAACGTAAAGGCGACGGAACACGGTACCGGGATCATGCTCACCGGTGATGACTGTATCATTTCAAAATTCCAGGGCAATATGTTCCGGATCGACGGTCCGCAATATACATCGGTATTCTACGATAACGTTTATCACGGAGAGGTAAGGCTCACTCCGGGAACCTTTACGGGAGGAGCGGTCCTGCCGACGACATCATACAGCAATGGCCGTGACGTTGAACATGGCACGTTTGAGATCAAAAGCGGAGTCAACGATCAGCTGACATTCAAGCCGAACGGCGCCGATACACCGACGACTATTACCATACCTGAAGGTCGGTATGCTTCCGGTGATATGGTCAGCAAGCTGAACGATCTTTTCAGGGCGAACGGGCTCGCGCTGACCGCAAGCTCTTATCAGTCGGGGAATTTTTCGGGTATAAAGATAACTTCTAAGCTTGACGGTGCAACGAGCGATGTCGGATTATCCGAATCGTCCACGGCGTTCAATACGCTTTTCGTCGACCGGAAATATAATGTGTACGGCGCACAGGCTGTCATAACCAATGAGAGCAAGCAGGACAGGACTTCGACCTTTACGGGCGGAAAACCGTTCTCAAGCTCATCATATAACAACCTGCCGATCACGATAGCTTCGGGAAGCAATGATACGTTCACTCTGGACCTTGACGGAAATAAATATAATATCACTGTTGCTGCTGCAACCTACACTACGGCTGATGCGGTTAAGACCGCGATAAACACAGCTCTGGCAGATGCTGATCTCGGTCCTTATTCCGGTAAGGTGACCGCTTCGACAAACTCCTCGGGACAGATGATACTGACGGCGGACATGTCGGCCCATATAGTGAACCTGAATGCCACGGCTGCTGCGGGAAATAACGGTTATGCGGATATGTTCACGACATCATACAGAATAACTGAGAGAACGATCGGAGGCGGAAACGCAACACTCGACAGGGTATTCCCGGACCCTACGAGCATTTCCGAAAGCGAAAAGAACATAAGGGTTGAATCGTCGGACGGCAGGGCAAGTTACATACTCGAGCTTCCGACAGGAGACAGAGTAACTCATCAGGATATCATAGACAAGATCGCATCAACTCCGGGAGCATCCACTTTTACGGATATCACGTTCACGCAGACAAGGAATCCCGGAGCTGACCGTAACTTCAATCAGAACATATCAGGTCGTGAAAGTGTCGCATCGCATTCATACTCGAATACCGGTACGACGGTTGAGGGCGGGATAGAAGGTCAGGCAGGGATCGTATTTACAAGGAATGATCCGGCCACGGTGACTGTACCGCTGAAGAGCTGCTTTACGCCCGGAGTAGGTACAGACCAGCTGAGTCTGACACTTAACGGGCGAACAGAAACGTTCTCGTTTGATCATATTGAATACACACCGTCAACGTTCGCCGCCGCTCTGCAGCAGAAGATCAATTCCGCATACGGAACGACGTTCGGAGGTGCAACAGTTGCGGTATCGGGAAACGGCATAAAGATCACTGCGCGCCTTATTGATGAGAACGGGGAGGAAAGAGCCGCAAGGGATACAAACATATCGTGTTCGACTGGGACAAGTACGCTGCTCCGGGAGCTGAATACCACAAGGACCCCGGCTTCCGTCACGACTTCTTCAAATGCTCTTATACCCTCGTCGGGAATAAACGTGTCCGCCGGGGATACTTTTGAGTTCACACTGAACGGCGTGAAGCAGACAGTTAACCTGACGTCCCTTTCAAATGGGAGCGCCAGCTCGTTCGTATCGATGCTGAACAGCTGCATGGCTTCGCAGGGGATAGCTGCCACGGCATCGCCTGTCCGTAATGGTTCAGGTTATCAGATAATGCTCACATCCATGGCTGTGGGTCCGGATAGTTCGATCGGGATCAATTCGAGATCATGCGGAACGGTAGCAGATGCCCTTTTCGGTGACCTTACTTCCGCAGGCACCACAAGAGCGAACACTCCGATACAGGAGAATATAGACATACAGATCGGAAAGACTGCGTTCAGATATATTGTCGACGGCGTCAGCAAAACCGTGAATCTTACTCCCGGATCATATACAAGGGATACATTTCTTACGGAGCTGAACAGCAGGCTTGAAGGCGTGACTGCAACGCTGAACGGCGGATATCTTACTCTTACATCAGATACAAAGGGATCGGGTTCAAATGTCAGCTTGCCGTATGACAGCGCAGCTAACAGTTCAATGCGTGCGATCTGGGGACAGAATGAAAGCAAGGCTCCTGCTCTTGTGGCTTCATTTGACTCGACAGACCATCTTGTACTGACTTCAGAGGACGGCACGCAGTTCCGGATACGTTCCTCGGGGAGCAGTTTCGTGGAACCTACAAGAACACCTTCTGTTCAAAACCCTGGAAAAACTTCTGGATACTATTCTACGGTACATGCAACTATGGACGGAGGCGACCTTGATATTTCGGCTTCAAATCCTCTCGTTATAGATGAATGGAATGATACGCTGAAGTTCAACTATTTCAAAGGCAGTTCAAGGTCGGGGGTATCAATTGATGTAGCCCATGGAACATACACATCATATGAACAGCTTCAGAACGAACTGCAGTCAAAGCTGGACGGTGCTTTAGGAAGCGGAGAAGTGAGCGTTTCGGTAGATCAGCATGGTGTCGTGATAAAGGCAAACCAGGCGGGATATAACCGCGCGTTCGGAAGCACAGGATATACTTCGCGCGTGACCAATCCGCCGATCTTCGGTGATTTCTACGATAAAGTGATGAACCGTACGACGGAGACGACGAAGGCTCAGCCCACGGATAAGACTGTGGGCAGCAATGTCGCGGGCACTGATAAGATCCCGTATGTCGTTGGCAGACGGAACGTGAAGGATAAACCCGTTACCATCAAGTCGGATATCAATGACACGCTGTCGATCGATTTTGCTTATACGGACACCGGAGGTGTTCCGCGCAAAAAGACGTTTGAGATGAAGCTCGATGCCGGCACTTATCAGGACAGTTCGCTGGCGCATATGATACAGACCAAGCTGAACGAACAGCTTCAAAATGCAGGACTTGCTCCGAACCTCATCGAAGTAGGCATCGGCGGTACGAATGCGGTCGTTGCCGGTGTAGATAACGATAAAGTACTCACGTTCAAACTGTCCAATTCGCTTCCGCTCCCTGCGAGCGGGGAATATGTGATCGACGGTATCGGCGGGAACGCCGCCTTCAGCGTTTTTTTATCAGACTACAGGCGAGCTTGTCCCCGCATACGTCGAAGGAGCGAAAGATATCACGAACGGCGTTACCGTGGAAGAAGGACGCAATACGTTTTCATTTTCAACTGACGGCAGGAATTTTTCCGTGGAGATCCCGCCCGGACAATATTCGCGTGATGAGATAATCGATAAACTGAACAGTGTGCTGTCAGCGCAGGGCGCTCCCGTAAAAGCAGAAGAAGGCGATGACGGAAGGCTGAGACTATCGCATAAGACCATGGGAAACCATCCTATCACCAACCTGTCCGGTCCTGCGAGAGGAAGCCTGTTCTATGAGGAGCACGGTGCAGAAGATGAGGACCCTTCGATCAGGATCCAGTACAGTTCGGTAGTGGATGACCACACTTATATAGACAGGCCGCCCATGAGCACTTCGTTCCTGGGGATCAATTCGGTTACGGTCACGAAGCCGAAGTATGCAAGAAAAGCACTCGACAGGATACAGGGCGCACTCGACAAGGTCTCCGAAGTCAGGTCATATTTCGGGGCCAAACAGAATGCGATAGAGCATGTCATAAACCGCAACAACAACACATCAGAGAACACGCAGGCTGCGGAGAGCCGCATCAGGGATGCCGACATGGCAAAGGAAATGGTGGAACATTCGAAACACCAGATACTGATGCAGTCGGGGCTTGCGATGCTGTCACAGGCTAACAGCAGCACCCAGAGTGTGCTTCAGCTGCTGCAGTAAATGGCCCACTACCCCGTCCCCTAGGACTATAGCGCAGTTTTTTCGAACGTCGTATGCAAGCACAAAAAACAAAGAAAGAGAGAATCATAACAGTATGAAAAAGGCAGCTGTGATCATAATCGGCGTCTTGGCGGTTCTGACTGTCATAATATACGTTGTCGTCCATGCAGTGCTTGGATTTTTCGGATATCTAAATCCATGGGAACGCTATCGGCTTACAAAGAAAACGGAAAAGCTCCTTGATAAGAAATATCCGGAGCATGATTTTACTTTTGATACGGATTATGACCGGTCGGAGTACGGGTTCTATTTCAATATCTATGCTACGGATGAGAACGGAGTCAGATTCCGGGTGCAGTGGATAGAAGGTGAAATGGATGATCATTATTACTGCGTTGAATGGAATGATTTCTTCTACGGCAATAAAATCGTGGAATATCAGAACAGCCTGAGGGACGAGTATTTCCCGCAGATCCCCTATGTGGATACTTATGAATACGCTAAGGATGATTCGTTTGATTTTCCCGGAGAACTGCATAAGAAAGTTTTCTTCCAGTCTGAAGATGAAGCCATCGAAGCCAGCAAAGCCGGCATATTCGACACTGAAGTCACCTTCAAGGGGATAGATTTTGATACGGCGGATGATGACGAAATCCGGCGTTTTGCAGAGTCTATGGCAGATTCAATGATGTGGCTGCATGAGGAGACCGGCTACTATCATATCTTTATCAACTCCTTCTCCTATATTGAATACGATGAAAACGGCGCCGGAGTTAAGACGAAGGAAGAACTTGCGGATAAGATCATAGAGAGGATTGAGCGTGAGAGGGAGAGGTGAGCAATAGTTCACAAAGTTTTCACAATTTTTGTTAGCACTCAACCTTGACGAGTGCTAACAGGTGTGGTATAACATAATCAGTTCAAGAAATACTCATAAAAAAGGAGGAGTGATTATGATGATGCCCAGTATTTTTAGTGAGAACTTATTTGATGACTTTTTTGACACGGTTTCGAGACCTATCAAGGCCATAAGGCAGGCTCCTGTACCTCAGGTCATGAAGACGGATGTAAAGGAGAGCGACAAAGGCTTCACGCTCGATATCGATCTTCCGGGATACAAGAAAGAGGATATTTCAGCGGAGCTCAAGGACGGATACCTTACGGTAAGCGCTAAGACCAGCGAAGAGAAGGAAGAAAAGGATGATGAAGGTGTCTACATCAGGAAGGAAAGATCATTCGGCAGCTGCTCGAGAAGCTTCTATGTAGGCGAAGAAATCCAGGAAGGCGAGATCAAGGCTAAATTCGAGGACGGAATCCTCAAGATATTCGTTCCGAAGAAAGAGGTTGAGCCTAAGGTCGAGGAGAGAAAGTACATCTCCATCGAGGGATAATCCGTATTGCAACTTAGCGGATATGGTTTATAATCTAAAGCGTCGGTTTACGGCGCTTTAGATTTTTATTGAAACGGATGAGGTAAGACATGATATATGCACTGACCGGATGGGGAACAGGCCTGATGGCGGTTATAGCGCTTCTTGTCGCGTTCGCGGCGACGATCGTGCTCATGAAGGTTCTATCGGACAGGCTTCCGCACGACCAGGGAAGAGCTTTTGCCGTAGAAGGTGCGCTCTCGAAAGGAAAGGTAAGGGGCACGGGTATAGTTTTCGTGCTCGTTTTCGCTGCGGCGGCGATGATCTTCGATATGATCTCCGTGGAGAAAGTGATCTATATCCTGGTCATAATCGCGGCGATGCTGACAGGGTTTTTCGATGACGCGTCGAGCAAGCCTTGGAACGAGTACCTTAAGGGCGCTCTCGATCTTCTCCTGGCAGTTGTTGTTGCCGCGACATATCTTTACTGCCACGGCAATATTTTCTATGTTACGTATCCTCTGTCGGCATCGGTTGCAGTTCCTTACTGGCTTGCAGGGCTCCTGATCATCGCGCTCGTGTGGGCTTCGATCAATGTAACGAACTGCACGGACGGTGTCGACGGGCTTTCTGCGACGCTCACTATAATCACTTTGGGAAGCTTCCTTCTTTGCTGCGATCTTCCGCAGGCAACGGGGGACAGACTTTTCATAGCGCTCTTCATCATCGTGCTCGTTGCGTATCTGTGGTTTAATGCGAACCCGAGCTCGATGCTCATGGGTGATGCCGGAAGCAGGGCGATGGGGATGATGATCGCGATCGTGGCGCTGCTCAGCGGCTATCCGCTTCTTTACATTCCGTTCGCGCTCGTGATGATACTGGACGGAGGACTCGGCCTTCTGAAGGTCGCGCTCCTGCGTTTCCTTAAGATAAAGATACTGGTGAACACCCGCTGCCCGCTCCATGACCATGCGCGCAAGACGCTCGAATGGTCGAACACGCAGGTAGTGTTCCGTTTCGCCGTGATACAGTTAATGATAAACATACCCTTCCTCATGTTCTTCGTGATGTGCTAGAAGGGAAAAGAAAGAGGTAATTGCAATGACAAAAGTTGATATCATTTCGGGATTTCTCGGAGCAGGCAAGACTACGCTCATAAAGAAGCTCATAGCGGATGTCTTTACGGGACAGCAGATCGTTCTTATCGAGAACGAATTCGGTGAGATAGGCATCGACGGAGGATTCCTCAAGGATGCCGGGATCAACATCACGGAGATGAACAGCGGATGCATATGCTGCTCGCTCGTCGGTGATTTCGCGACGGCGCTGAAGAAAGTCGTTGACGAGTACCATCCTTCGAGGATAGTGATCGAGCCGTCAGGCGTAGGAAAGCTCTCGGATGTCGAGCGCGCGGTGCTTGACGTTGCCGATGAGGCCGGCATCGAGATCGCCACGGCCACTGCGGTCGTTGATGCGAAGAAGGCAAAGGTTTACATGAAGAACTTCGGTGAGTTCTTCAACAATCAGATAGAGACGGCAAGATGCATCGTTCTTTCGAGAACACAGGATGTTTCCGCCGAGAAGCTTGACGAGGTCGTTAAGCTCATCAGGGAAAAAAATCATGATGCATCGCTTATCACGACGCCGTGGGATGACATCGACGGAGCAGTGATCTTCGGCGCGATGAGCGACGCGAAGGCTCTTCAGCATGAGCTCGAGGAGGAACACGAGCATCATCACCATGACGGAGAATGCTGTTGCGGACATCATCATGACCATGAGCATGATGACGACCACGATCATGAGCACGAGCATCATCACGACCATGACCACGATCACGAACATAAGCATCACCGTGACCATGAGGATGAGCACCATCATGATCACAATCACGACCACGAACATCACCATGACCATGAGCATCACCATCATCATCACGGTCATGATGCCGATGAGGTG
>JAILNQ010000002.1 GCA_024691425.1 Lachnospiraceae bacterium | reverse complement strand
AGCGGATCTGAAGCAAGCCTTCTTTTATGGCCCGGCATATGAAAAGGATATGTTCTGTCCTTATTTTCCTTAAGAGAGCTGATCAGCTGCATCTTCGTTTTCCGCTGCAGGTTCTGTTGCAGATTCCGCTGCGTTTTCGCTAAGAGTCTGTTCTTCAGACGGTACTTCATAACCTGTGTTCTCGTAGTAACCCTGGTTTTCAGCAATCTCTGATTCCGCAGGTTCCTCGGTATCTTCTTTCTCCTTGGCCGGTTCAGCAGTCTCTTCTTCAACCAGATAATTGCCGCTCTTGAACAGTCTGACTTTTCCGTTGAATACTATATGGGTGATCACATCAGTAATACCTGCCACAACAAATGCAATGCCCACGAACAGGAAAAGCGTCCGCTCATCCGACGGAGTCAGGTAAACCGCTACAGCTCCGGCAGTAATGCACATGAGCGCGAAGATCATGACAACGAGCCACATTTCCGTGACCTTCTTCATCTTCCTGTCGATCCTCTTCATGTCGATGGAATGCTGAAGCTTGATGACTCCGTTTCCGAACAGAATGCATCCTGCGATTATCGGAAAATACACAGCTATGACATCCTGCTTCGTAAGGAAAATGACTGCTGCAAATATCGCCATTACTCCGTATACAAGCTCAAGCTTGTAATATCCGGCCGAAACATCCTTGAAGCAGTATAGAAATATCGAGATCGCGCCGGCCGCTGCAAATACACAGGCAAGGAATTTACATATGAACGGAATATCGATAGTTGTATATCCGATGAACACCGCTCCCGACAGAACGAACAGTGCAGACAGAAGATAGTGATACCATTTGAGCTGGTTTTCCTTCTGTTCCTTCTGCTCATTTTCTATTTCCTGTGTCAGTTTTCTCCTTGATTTCAGTCCCAGCATAGCATGCCCTCCTTTTTGAGATGATCACTCATTACCGGCCAGATAATCATCCGAGCCTTCTTCAGTAATGATCTGTCTTCCGTTTTCATCAAGTGTAGCCTGGTAATTCTCCACGAGATAATCGTATTTCCCGAGGTTGATGTTTATGACTTTCATTATTCTGTCTTTATCGAACAGCTTACCTCTTGTTATCTCGTCAATGATGTCATAGTACATCCTTGCATCTTCATTTATTATCGCGCCTGAATCCCATCCGTATCTGACGAGATTCCTGTATCCGGCCGGAGCCTCCCTCCACATATGGCCTATACGCCAGCCGCTTTCTTTTACCGCAGGCAGATGTGCCAGATATGGATCTCCGAGCGCATAAAGATCGTTCAGGTAAAGATCGTTGTTGTAGTATTTCGTTATTCCCGGGACGCTGTCAAGAATCCCGCCCTTCATATCATTTTCGCGAAGCTCTATAACACCGTCCTCGCTCCATGTATCCATTATGCACAGGTCCCCTGTCATGATCAGCGAACTTACATTGTTGAACAGGCTCGATGACGTAAAGTATCCTGCTCTCTCGTCAGAGATCGGCGACCCGAAAGTCCTTCCGAAAAGGAACTGATCGGTTATCACGTTCGACGTACGGCTGAAAACAAGAGCAGCTATAACGAGCCCTATGAAAGTCCTGTGAAGAGCCGCGCCTCTGCCGAGTTCAGAGAACTCCCTGTTCTTTATATCCATATAGCAAATGAGCGAGATGAAGAACGATACGGTAAAGTGCCTGCCCATCATGAAATCCCCTCCGATGAAGAGAAGGTATATTCCGTAGAGAACAGGACCTGCCATGCATGCTATGTACTGGGCCTTTTTCACGGAAAGCGCCGCAAGGATCACGAACACCGGAATGAGCAGAAGAAGAGGATCGCATATCGCCGCGTTAAGATAGTATCTGATGCCTCTTACTATATAATCCCTTAACGGAAAATCTGTTCCAAGCTTAGCGTACGCCGTATTCGGAAAAGGAAATCCGTAATAGAACGTCGAGAAAAGTTCCCAGAAGACAAACGGAAGAAGACCGAGAATTCCGAGCCCGACCGCTTTTGCAAAAGAAACTCCGTCTCTTTTTGACAGATACGCATAAACCGCCATCGGCGCGAAAATCAGAACCGCATCCATTCTCGTCATCGCAATGAGGGATATGAGAAGCGCAAGGATGAGCAGTGATTTTCTGTTATAACGTTCATGCCCTAAATACTGTTTCATGAAGCACGCGCCAAGGAAAAACAGCATGCTGTTCTCAAGCCCCGAAGTCGTATAGCTCATGAAACCCGTTGATCCGACGAGAATCGCAAGACAGAAAATGATCTGCCTCTTTGTTCTGCAGTAATCCCATATGAGCATCTTGAACGCGAGCGCGGAAAAAATAATGTTTATGAGGAGCGAAACAAAGAACATGCTCCGGATCACGAAATACCCCGCCGCCACGACAAGAGTGAACAGCGGACATGAAGTTGCCGTAGCTCTCTGTCCGATGTTATAGACGAATCCGTTTCCGTCAACAAGGTTCTTCGCCATGATATAGGCGTGATAGCTGTCGTCGCTCTGCCACGCGAGCAGAGTGACCATGCCGATAAAAATCAGAAGTGCGTAAAATTTATATCTGTTCAGCTCTTCGCTTAATTCATCAAATATCTTGATCATCTATCCACCACAAATCTATAAACCGCAAATCTATAAACCGCAAAAATCATATCCGTTAAGATGAACCCTTCAGAAGCTCATCTGCCATGTTCATCGCGCGTTTTATGACGACATCCGAATTATAATGCTGCCATTCGCCCCATCTCCCGAGACCGTAAATGCCCTTTGAAGACACATATCCGAGAAAGGTGCTCATAAGCTCCTGTTTTCCTATAGTGTTAAGAGGATACGCATACTCACTGACAAAATGCTCTTTGGTGCTATCTGAATCATATCTTGTAAGATTCGTTTCAGTCCAGTACCCTTTCGATCCCGGGCAGAAATTGTGCCGCACAAGTATTCTGTGATATGACAGCTGAGGATCCGGATAATAGATCCAATGCGCCGGCGTATCCAATTTCTTATCTTCGTACTCGGTTACGATCGAGCTGTGTTTCAGCTTTTTCAGGCTCTTTGCAAGCTCTTCGGGAAGATTGATATGTCTTTTTATGCTGACCCACGGAACCGTGACTATTATCCTGTCAGCAGTGTAGGCGTCATTCACTGACCTTTTCTCATAATCAATGCTTTCCGCCATTTCGCCGCATATAAGCCTGTCTCCGAGCGCATCGGCCATCCTTGAAAACGCTTCCCCGTATCCGTATTTTTTAGGATAATAGAACGTGGCATGACCGGGCTGAGTCCCGTATGCCCGATGTTCCGCGCAGGAGCGTTTTGTTTCTTCGTATGATACGTTCGGAAGCTTCTCAAGCCAGTATGTTCCGAGGCTATCGAGGTCGTCTCCGAACATCTTCATGTTGTACGGAAGCATATAGTCTTCAGCGATCGCCGATCCCAGCTTCCAGGCTATCCAATCCGTGAATTTTTCCGGCTTTTCCTCTCCGCAGTTGCATCCGGCAGCAGCTATTGCTTCGAGATACCGCTTCTGCTTATCTTCGGGAAGCTGCCATATGTTCGCCTCTATAGGGCTTCCGATGATATCCCCGTAAAGATCGATCCGGGAATCACGCTCATATCTGTCCCACTCGTCCTCCGGAAGGAAACTGAAAACGAAAGAAGTTACGGAAGGATCCCGAACGTCAAGGAAATGTCCTCCTCCGATATCAAAAGGACTCCCGTCAACATCCGTGCTACGGCAAAGTCCGCCGGCAGAATCCTCTTTTTCAAGTACGAGAAAATCCTTTTCTCCGTTTTCAAGAAGCTTATTCGCAAATGTCAGGCCGGACGGACCGGCTCCGAGTATCAAGTATTTCATAAATATATATTATAACATATTTCCCTTCCGGCGTGCGTACTGTTCGATAATGCTGAGGATGACAGTTACTGCCCTGTCCATGCGCTCTGCTGTAATGCATTCGAACGGTCCGTGAAAATTGAATCCTCCCGTTCCGAGGTTCGGACACGGCAGGCCCATATAGGAAAGTCTTGCTCCATCCGTGCCTCCTCTTATCGGAACGCTCACCGCCTCAAGGCCCGCTACATTTATTGCCGCTTCGGCTGTTTCGACAAGATGCATGTTCTTCTTGATTATCTCAAGCATATTGTAATAGCTGTCGCTTAAGTCAAGCTCAACCGTTCCGGGACCGTACTTCTCATTTATCGCTTCCGCTGCAGCCGTCATCATGTTCTTCATTTCCTCGAACCTGCCCCTGTCATGGTTTCTTATGATGTAGCTCATCTCAGCGCTTTCGCATTCGCCCAGAAGATGCGTCAGATGAAAAAATCCTTCATAGCCTTCCGTATTCTCCGGCCTCATGTCGGCAGGCAGCATCAAGTGAAGCTCGATAGCCACATTTACCGCATTTACCATGACGCCTTTAGCCGTTCCGGGATGAACGGGAACCCCGTGTATCTTGATCTTTGCAGAAGCCGCATTGAAATTCTCATATTCCATCTCATGAACGTCGCCGCCGTCAACCGTATAAGCATAATCGGCACCGAACTTCTTTACATCGAAAAAATCTGCCCCTTCGCCTATCTCTTCATCGGGCGTGAAGGCAATGCACAGTTTTCCGTGAGGAATATCTTCCTTCATCAGAATCTCTATGGCCGTCATTATCTCCGATATCCCGGATTTGTCATCCGCGGACAGAAGCGTAGTGCCGTCACTCGTGATCAATGTCTCGCCTTTAAGGCGAGACAGGATCGGAAAATCACGGACTCGCATAACCTTCCCGCAAGGATATTCAACATCACCGCCATCATAATTCTCATGGATGATCGGCTTGATGTTTTCCCCGGAGCAGCCCGGTGCGGAATCAAGATGCGAGATGAATCCGATCGCCGGGGCATCCTCATAGCCGCTTGTTGCAGGAATATGTGCCATGAGATAGCACCTATCGTCAACTTCTGCAACAACCCCCATTTCTTCAAGCTCCGCCTTCAGCATTTCAGCAAGAGTGAATTCACCCTTAAAGCTCGGGTGAGTTCCTGATGTTTCATCCGATTGCGTATTGATCTTTATATATCTGAGAAAGCGTTCGTGTGCACGCATTATAGCTCGCCCCTCCTTCATTTTTTTACAAGGTCTGCTCGCCATCCCTTATTACATTTTCACAAGGTCTGCTCGCCCATTTTAAATCGGCTTCGCCGATGAGGGCGAGCGGTGTAATAAGGAATCTCCCCACTATCGTGGGGCCCCCCTTATTACATCTTCCATCTATCTGGGTGGTCGATCGGCAGCAGTTCTATTCCGTAGCCTTCCATTTCGGGAAAATCACGGACCATCTGTTCTTCGTCGTAGCCCCCGCGATCATCATATGGCTCGTCATCCTCATCATATAGCTCATAGTCTTCGTCAAAAGGCTCGTTGTATTCGTTGTACTCGTCCTCTTCATCATAATACTGCAGCTCTTCCTGGCCGGAGGCACTCGCGCTTCTTTTCTGAAGCTCTTTGTATATAGGCTGCATATACATATCCCTTGGACTCAGCTGCTCGCCGGGCATTCTCCGTCTCTTGTTCTCGCTTCGCTTCTTGTAGTTGTATCGCTTGTTCTCGCTGCGTTTCTTGTAACGTTTGCGCTTGCTCATTTTCGCTCTCTGAGCGCTCTTTATGAATCTCATCACGAGATTTGCAGAAAGGATAACGAGGAACAGAGCACCGACTATTATGAACAGCTTCTTGACAACATCGCTTACCGTCACGAATACGGTTTTATGATCCGGCTTATATTCCTGAGGCTGCTCATCCGAGCCGTCGGTTATTATGTTCGCGAACTCAAACAGCTTTCTGTTTTCTGTCGCATAATCAAGAGTAGTGCCGCCGACTCTGTTGCTCCCGATGAAATAATCAAGCCTGGCAACCGCTCCTTCCGTGCCCGGATCGTAATCGACCTTGACTTCCGGCTCTTCGAAATCCATTCCTTTCGGGATCACTATGCTGCCGTTCTTGTTAAGCGAAAGTATATCCCTTGAGCTTCCCATTATATCGAGCTTCGTGTGGAAGAAGCTTGCTGACTGGATGTTGTATCTTTTTTCGTTATCAGCGACGTTAAGCTTCTGGAAGCTTGCAAAACCGTAATCGAGAAGATCCTTTGTATCAGTGAACTGATACGGGCTTTCATCTTTCATCACAACGCAGATGAGCTTCATTCCTTCGCGCTGTGCGCATGTTACGAGTGTCTGCCTGGCATCCGACGTGAATCCGGTTTTTCCGCCTACGATTCCTTCGTATGCATATTTCTTGCCCTGTATCATCTTATGATGATTTTCAAGCGGACGTTCTTCGTCCGTCTTGTTCGTTGGCGGAATGACATATTTTGCTGTACCCGATATCATGCAGAGCATTTCATTCGAGAAGAATTCCCTTGCTATCGTTGCAAGATCGTAAGCGCTCACATAGTGCTCGCTGTCTGGAAGGCCGCTTGCATTGACAAAGTGTGTGTTTACGCATCCCATCTTTGCAGCTCTGTCATTCATCATTCCGACAAAGGTCTCAAGATCTCCTCCGACATGTTCGGCAAGACCGTAGGCCACCTCGTTTGCAGATCCTAGAAGAAGTCCGTACAGGCACTGTTCAACCGTCAGCTGTTCGCCTTTCATGATCCCGATACGGGACGAACCGCGCTCCGTGTTATCTATCGCCTCATCTGAGAAAGTGACGATCTCATCCATCTGGCAGTGTTCAACGACAAGCAGCGCCGTCATCATTTTCGTGGTGCTGGCGGGATAGAGTTTTTCATCCTTATTCTTGTCATAAAGGACCGTTCCCGTGTCAACTTCCATGAGCACTGCCGACTCGGTGCCGTTCTCCGGACCCTTAGGCCAGCTTGCAATGGAATTGGAATTCACGGGAAGTGATTTCCGGCCTTCCCATTGTGCCGCAAATTCTTCGCTCGGAAGGGTATCTACCGCATGGACATCCTTAGCGGGAATGAGAAAAATCAGTATGAGGGCGGCAGTTGCCGCTGCTTTTCTGATGATGGACCTGTTTTTTCGCATACAGAGTTATTTTAACATATACACCGACAGATTTGGAAACAGTTTGAGGTTTTTGACACTACCTTTTTCGGCGCTTTTAATGTATAATTATTTCTTAAATTATATGAAACAAGGAAGACAAAACATGAACATCAAAAGGAATATTCTGCTCAATCCCGGACCTTCGACAACGACAGATACTGTCAAAATGGCTCAGGTCGTACCTGACATCTGTCCCCGTGAAAAAGAGTTCGCCGGCATAATGGCCCCGATGCGCGAAGATCTCGTCCGCATAGTGCACGGCGGTAGCGACTATACATCCGTTCTGTTCTGCGGATCCGGAACGATATGCATCGATATCGCGCTCAACTCTCTTCTTGACGAAGGAAAAAAGGCCCTCGTCATCAATAACGGCTCATATTCCGAAAGAGCTTGCGATGTATGCAGATATTACGGCCTTCCTCTGGTCGAGATCGATCAGCCGATAGATGAAAAACCTGATCTTTCCGTTATCGAGAACGCTCTGAAGTCCGATCCGGATATCGGGTACGTTTATGTTACATATCATGAGACCGGAACCGGTCTTCTCAATCCTGTCAGGGAAATAGGCGAGATCGCGCACCGTTACGGAAAATTTCTCATCACCGATACAACGAGCGCTTATGCGATGATTCCCATTAACGTTCATGAAGACAATATCGATTTCTGCATGGCTTCCGCGCAGAAGGGCATCATGGGGATGACCGGACTGTCCTATATCGTAGGAAGGCGCAACATCATAGAAAAATCAAAGGATTTTCCGAAGCGTTCGTATTACTGCAATCTTTACATGCAGTATGAATATTTCGAAAAAACCGGAGAAATGCACTTCACGCCGCCGGTCCAGACGATATATGCGGCAAAGCAGGCGCTTATCGAATATTTCGAAGAAGGTGAAGAGCCCAAGTGGGCAAGACACACCCGCGTCATGAACGCGATACGCGCAGGCATCGATGAACTCGGGCTGCACGAGGCGCTCAGCCGCGATGTTCAGGCAGGTCTTGTCGCCGCCATCGAATATCCCGACGATCCGAACTGGGATTTTGATAAGATCCATGATTACTGCTACGAAAGGGGATTCACGATCTATCCCGGAAAGATGCAGAACAAGGGCACTTTCAGGCTCTGCGCTCTCGGTGCGATAGACGAACAGGATATAAAGGATTTCTGGGCAGTTTTCAAAGATGCATTAAAGAACGCCGGCGTGGCTGTTCCGGTAAAATACATGTAACGCAAGGGGGATTTTCGTGAAAAAAGTATATACGTGCTTTACAACAGATATCATTCATGAAGGTCATCTGAATATAATAAAAGAGGCCGCAAAGCTCGGAAAGGTTACAGTAGGAGCTCTGTCAGACAAAGCACTTATCCGCTATAACCGTTTTCCGACGAAATCTCTTGATGAGAGAGTTGCGCTGTATAAAACAATTGACGGCGTGGATGATGTCATCGTTCAGGATGATATGACGTATGATGCAGTCATCGAACAGATCAAGCCCGACATCGTCATCCATGGAGATAACTGGAAGAATGGTCCTGAGAAGGCTCTTCGTGAGAACTGTCTTGCCGCTCTTAAGCAGTACGGCGGCGAACTCGTAGAAGTCGGATATACATACAATGAAACGGTTTCAAAAGCCGATCTGCAGCTGAAAGAAAAGCTTGCAATGCCTGAGTACAGGAGGAAACGTCTCCGTCAGCTGATAGAGATGTGCCCGATAGTTAAGGTCATGGAAGCTCACAGCGGACTTACAGGGCTCATCACCGAGAAGACGGTAGTGGAAAACAACGGCAGGCTCGATCAATTTGACGGGATGTGGGTATCCTCTCTCTGCGACAGCACTGACAGAGGAAAGCCCGACATAGAACTTGTCGATATGACTTCAAGGCTCAGGACGATAAATGACATCATGGAAGTTACGACGAAGCCGATAATACTCGACGGAGATACCGGCGGTCTTACCGAACACTTCGTATACAATGTCAGAACCCTTGAGAGAATGGGCGTTTCGGCCGTCATAATAGAAGATAAGACCGGTCTTAAAAAGAACTCTCTTTTCGGAACGGAAGTATCTCAGACTCAGGATTCCATCGAAAACTTTTCCGCAAAGATCAGCGCCGGAAAGAAAGCGCAGCTTACTGATGACTTCATGATAATCGCCCGTATAGAATCCCTCATTTTAGAACGCGGGATGGAAGACGCCTTAGAGCGTGCCTTTGCATTCAGGGATGCAGGTGCGGACGGAATAATGATACACAGCCGCAAAAAAGACCCGGCAGAGATATTCGAATTCTGCGACAGATTCAGAAGCAAAGATAGCCGGACGCCTATCGTCGTAGTTCCGACATCATTCAATGAAGTCACCGAAGAAGAGCTTGCATCGCACGGGATCAATATCGTAATATATGCCAACCAGCTGATGCGGGCTGCCTTCCCGGTCATGCGAAAAACCGCAGAGGAAATACTGAAAAATCACAGGGCATATGAAGCCGAGTCACATCTTATGCCTTTCAAAGAGATCATAACTCTGATAGATGAGCTCTGATCCCGGAGGCTGAGATGAAAAAAGACATTGCAGTTCTGATGGCCGCAGGTCTCGGAAAGAGGATGAGGCCCCTTACAGAAAAGAAGCCCAAGCCCCTCGTAAAAGTCAAGGGCCGGGCAATGATAGAAACCGTTATAGACGGACTGAAAAAGTGCGGGATAGATGAAATATATGTCGTAACCGGGTATCTCGGAGATCAGTTCTCATATCTCGAATCATCATATCCGGGGCTTAAAACAGTTAAGAATCCTGATTACGAGACGATAAACAATATTTCCTCGATAAAGGCCGTAACTTCAATGCTCCGTGGACGCAATGCGTTCATATGCGAAGCAGATCTTTTCGTATCGGATCCGTCGGTCTTTTCATTAAGACCCGACAGGTCATGTTATTTTGGCAAATTCGTGAGCGGGCACTCCGACGACTGGGTATTCGATCAGGATGAGAACGGCAGGATAACCCGAGTGGGAACCGGCGGCGATAGCTGCTACAACATGTGCGGCATTGCCTATTTTGCCGAAAAAGAGGCAACAGTTATTGCCGATGCTATAGACAGGCAGTACGGACAGCCGGGATATGAAGACATGTTCTGGGATGATGTCGTGAACAGCTGCCTTGACAGGCTTGACCTTACAGTCTGCCCGATAAAAAACGATCAGGTCATTGAGATCGATTCAATAGATGAGCTTTATGCCGTCGATCCTGACTACGAAAAGGAGAACTTATGAATCCGCTGTTACTGTATATCGATCCCGGAACGGGAAGCATGCTCTTCACGATAATAATAGGAGCCGTTTCCGCGGGATTCTTCATACTGCAGAAATTCAAACTGAAGCTGAAATTCCTTCTTTCCGGCGGAAAGAGCGTATCCGTAAACGCCGACCGGATCCCTTATGTGATCTTTTCGGACAGCAAAAGATACTGGAACGTTTTCAAACCTGTATGCGATGAATTCGAAAAGCGCAAGATAGACGTTGAATACTGGACCATGTCGCCTGACGATCCTGCTCTTTCGGAAAACTATTCCCATGTCCGTGCAGTATTCATAGGCGAAGGAAACAAAGCATTTTCGAAGCTCAACATCATGAACGCCGGCGTTGTTCTCGCAACCACTCCGGGACTTGATGTCCTTCAGTGGAAGCGCTCTAAAAATGTCGGTACATATATACATATTCTTCATCAGCCGGGAGATACGACATTCTACAGAATGTTCGGTCTCGATCATTATGACAGCGTGCTGATCTCCGGAGAATATGAGGAAAAACAGCTCCGCGACATAGAAAAGCTGAGGGGCATAAAGCCGCGTGAAACCTGCCTTACAGGGATCACTTACCTCGATACGATGAAGGCAAGATATGAGGCTGAAAAAGGTGATGGAAGCATTGACAAGAAAGCTGGCGAAAAAACCGTTCTTCTTGCTCCTACATGGGGTGAGACCGCGATACTTTCAAGATTCGGGGAGAAAATCATTTCGGCGCTCGTTGAAACCGGATATGAGATAATCATCCGCCCGCACCCTCAGTCATTTGAATCCGAGAAGGAGCTGATGGACAGGCTTCAGACCAAGTTCCCGGAAAGCGATAAGCTTCACTGGAACAGGGATAACGATAACTTTGAAGTGCTGAAGAAATCCGACATAATGATCACAGATTTCTCTGGTGTTATGTTCGACTACGCACTGATTTTCGACCGTCCGTTCATATATGCCGACATAGAGTTCGATAAATCGCCTTATGATGCCGCATGGCTTGATGAAGACATGTGGACCTTAAGGATTCTGCCTTATATCGGTATTCCGCTGAAAGAAGAGGAATTCGGCACTATCAAAGATGTGATAGATTCGGCCGTGAATGATGAGAAACTTGCGGCAGGCCGCGACAAGGCGCGAAGCGAAACATGGGCTAATCCGGGCGAGGCGGCAGTACGTACAGCAGATTATATGATAAAAAAATACGAGGAAATCAATTCCCAGCCGCAGACGCAGGCCTGACTACTTCCCAGTTTGCCGCATCAAAAATGCTGTCATGAACGGAATACCACGGTATCTCCTCACTGTCGAACACCGTTTCCGTTTCTTTTTCAACATCTTTTTTGTCCCCTGCTATTACGATCGGACCTTCATATTTCCTGTCAGTGTTCACGGGATTGCCCGTGAACGGATTGACGGGATCTTCAATGATGCCTGACATCGCTATCGACGGAACATCGGCGTTCGTCATGAATTCATCATCTTCTGCGATTCCGGCAGCATCTGCGTTAAAGTCCTTAACCATAAGAACCGGATTGACACTTTCTGCATCAAAAGGAATGTCTTCGAACTTCAGATAGGAGAACTGGTCGAGCGCGAATCCATGGTCGGCCGTGATTATTATTCTTGTATTGTCGTATACGCCGAGCTCTTTCAGGTGCTCAAGCCACTTTCCGATAGTAAGGAATGTAGCCATGTTCGCATCATAATGGCCTTCCTTATCTCTTGTGGAAAGCTTCATAACTCTGCCGTCAGGAAGCGTTCTGTCTTCCATTTCATAAAGCCTGACGGAAACATCCGGCTCATAATCGGGAGGATTCAGCAGCGTGTTCTCATGAGGTGCATCATTTACCATCATGATGAGCTCGCCTTCGCTGTCATCCGAAACTTCGGTAAGTTCGGGCATAAGACGCAGGAAGACCATGCTCGTTATGAAATGCGCTTTGATATTGTTGCACGTTATCGAGAGGTAGTCCCCGTTGTCGTATATTTTTTCCTGAGCGAAAAGCGGTGCGGACCGGAACAGGCTATAGAAGAAGAAGTTACGCCTCTGCTGTTCGAGCGACAGGCAGGCCGCCTCCTTCTCAGTCATGTAATCGGCATATTCGCCGCTCAGCACGCAGTAGGTATCGCAGTTTTCCATATCATCAAATATCACCGATCCGGTGCGGAAGCCTTTCATATTTGCATACGGAAGATTGCAGAGCGTAGAGTGATAACCTTTCTGCGAGAACAGTTCCGGCAAAAGCTTCAGCGCCTGATTCTGCTTATCCATGATAAGCTCGTCATCTCTTTTGTTCGACTCGGAAAGGATATATTCATACCCGCCGAACAGGCCGGCAGAAGCATTGATGGTTTCGGTTCCGGTCGATACAGTGTTCGGGTAAAACGTGAAACCTGAAAACTCCTCTGCAAGCTCCGGCTTCTCTTCAAGCATATATGGAATGAATGCACCTATCGACCGGTCAAGCATCATGATAACTACATTTTTTCCATTCCTGCTGAACTTCAGGATACGGTTGTTGATATCGGCAAGCTCTATCGTTTCATCAGAATCTCCCCTGGCGTAAAGATAGGAAGATCTTACCTCTTTCTCTATAGTTACGGCATTGTATATGCTGAATATTGCCTCACAGACTATAAGTATCGTAAGCGCATTGTACACGAGCCTGCTGCTTTTCTTGAACAGGATCAGAAGCACCACGACTGCCTGAATGAGGAACAGAAGGTTCAGCACTTTGCTGTAGAAGTCATAGGACGGGTACTTATCATACTCGAGCGTATAAGAAATGATCCCGAAATTTCCGGAGAAGATCATGTGATTGACAATGAAAAGACAGGAGCAGCAAAAGATTATGCGGCTCCAGATTTTCCTGAAGGCAGCGTTTCCGAGGAAGTAAATGACTGCTCCCCACAGAAGGAAAAATCCTGCCGCGAGCGCAAATGCAAGCAGTGCATATCTTACCGGATCTGAATACTTGAGCGTCTCCGCAAAATCCATCGGGGACGCGGATATGACCGAAAGCGGTATGGACAGACCCGTGAATATGGAAAGGAGCACGGAAGATAGCGCCCACAGTCTTCCCGACTCGGGATCCTTGATCTTTTCGGGTTCTTTTACTGGCACTTCCGGTGCTTTTCTTATCCTTCCGAGAAGGTCCATTACGATGTTCTTGCAAAGAGAGAATATGTTGTTGAGTGTCCAGTAGAATACGAGTCCCGCCGGCGACTTATATAAAAGCACAAGGAAAACCAGCGCGAAAACAGTTGTCTGCACTTTTTCCTTCTTTGTTCCTTTTCTCGTATAGATAGCCGCTGAAGAAAGATTGATGACCGTCATCAGGATCGGCAGAAGATTGATGTGCATTCCGCCTATCGGAATAAGTCCATCCGGCTGTCCGAGGTCCTTTATCATAAGGAACGGCGTTCCTTTAAGAAGCGAGAGATTCGAGAGAAAATCATAAGCCGCAATGAAGAACGGCACCTGAAGGAGAAGCGACAGAGAGCTTTTCAGAACATAGTACGGCTGATAATCGTTCTGGCGGTAGTATTCCGACAGGATCATGAAGCGCTCGTCACCCTTGAACGTCTTCCTTATCTGCTTTACCCAGTATTCCATCTTCTTCTGCTTCTTGCGCTCTTCGTCCTGCATCGCATCGGACTTTAAGTACATCGGAAGAACAAGGATATTCATTACTATGCTTACGGAGAAAATCGATATGCCGGGATTTTCGCATATTTCATATATGGTCCGGAAAATGATCTCAAACAGAAACCAGATAGGTTTTATAGTCAGATAGTATAAAAACTCGCCCATGCGATATATTATATATTATCTGTTCGTGTTTTCAATGGAAAATTAGACAATGGAAATATGCCATGCCTTATGCTAGAATGTTAAACGATATTTATGACAGGAGACAGCCATGAAAGCGGAAAAACTGTATGAGATCATAGGTTCGGATTTTTACACGGGAGTTCCTGACAGCCAGCTGAAGGCCCTGTGCAATTTCCTTATGAGTAAGTACGGAATCGACAGGAATCACCACATAATCGCGGCAAACGAAGGAAACTGCCTCGGGATCGCTGCAGGATATCATCTGGCTACATCGAAAGTTCCCGTCGTATACATGCAGAACAGCGGCGAAGGAAACATCATAAATCCTCTGGCTTCCCTTGTTAATGATAAGGTCTACGCGATCCCCGCAATCTTCATAATCGGCTGGCGCGGTCAGCCCGGAATACATGACGAGCCGCAGCACATCTATCAGGGCATCGTAACCGAAAAGCTCATGAAGGACATGGATGTTGCGACTTTCGTAATAGAAAAAGAAACAAGTGAAGATGATGTAATTTCCGCAATGGATTCTTTTTCGAAAATCCTTGCCGAAGGAAAGCAGGTTGCCTTCATTATAGGAAAGGGCGCTCTGCAGTTTGACGGAAGCGTTGATTACACGAATTCATATTCCCTGAACCGCGAGGAAGTCATCCGCCATATCGCGGCAGTTACAGGCGATGATCCTGTCATATCCACTACCGGAAAGATCAGCCGTGAACTTTTCGAGACCCGTACGGATTCGGGAAAAAGCCACGGCACTGATTTCCTCACGGTCGGATCGATGGGGCACTGTTCTTCTATCGCTCTCGGTGTGGCAATTAACAAGCCTGATGTAAAAGTCTGGTGCATAGACGGGGACGGCGCGGTCCTTATGCATATGGGATCAATGGCGGTTATCGGAGCCGATTCACCGTCAAATCTTGTACATATAATAATAAACAACGGCGCCCATGAAACTGTCGGCGGAATGCCAACCGTTGCAGGCTCTTTGGATATTGTCGGCATTGCCAGATCCTGCGGCTACAAAAATGCATGCACTATATCCGATCTCGTCTCGCTCGATAGAGAACTTGCGGCAGCAAAAAACAGAAATGAGCTCTCGCTCATAGAGGTCAGATGCCAGGTCGGCGCCCGCGACGATCTCGGCCGTCCGACAACAACCGCTCTTGAGAACAAGCTCGGATTCATGGAACACCTGAAAAATATATGAACGCTGAAGTATTTAACACAATAAAGAATGAATATTCAACACCGGCTTTCGTATTCGACGAAGACGAACTACTATCCCGCGCCGGCAGTATCAGGCAGATACTCGGCGGGATATCTTTCTGTTATTCGATAAAAGCGAATCCGTTTCTGATACCTGCAGCTGATGTGGCAGTTGACTACTTTGAAGTATGCAGCCCGGGTGAGCTTGCAATATGCAAAGCCCTGAAAGTATCTCCGGAAAAGATCATATACTCCGGTGTTCATAAGGAAGCGGATGATATAGAGGATGCCCTGTCTTACGGGGCGGCAGTTCTTACCGCGGAATCACTACGGCACTATCATCTTATATGCGATGCTTCCGCCCGTCTTAAAAAGCATGCAAAAGTTCTGCTCCGTCTTACTTCAAAAAACCAGTTCGGAATGTCCCTTGAGGATATAGAAACCATACTGGAAAAGTCCGATGAAAACGTTACCGTCATCGGTCTTCACTATTTTGCCGGCACAGGCAGAAAGCAGGCAAAAAAGCAGATAGAAGAGCTCGGAATGCTGACGGACATAGTCTGCCGCTTTAAAGAAAAATACGGCGATAGCTTCCATATGCTCGAATACGGCCCGGGACTTCCATATCCGTATTTTGAAGATGATGATTTTTCGGACACGCTGATGCCCCTGAAAAATATTTCTGAAGCATTGTCCTCTGTTTCGCTAAAATGTTCTCTTTCCGTTGAAATGGGGCGATTTCTTGCGAGCAGCTGCGGATATTATCTGACCTCAATATGCGATCTCAAAAAGAGCTCTGATAATAACTGGTGCATTACCGACGGAGGAATAAATCACGTCAATTATCTCGGACAGATGATGGGAATGAAAGTTCCGGTCATCTCGCATTTACGCGACGGAGCTGAAGTAACTGGCGGCATGAAGGAAAACTATAGCGTATGCGGAAGCCTTTGCACCACGAACGATATGCTCATCCGGTCTTTTGCAATGAACGATCCGAAGATAGGCGACCTGCTCGTTTTTTCAAATATCGGTGCGTATTCCGTTACAGAAGCTCCTGCTCTTTTCTTAAGCAGAACGCTTCCTTGTATTTTAGCTTGCCGAAACGGAAATATCCGGCTCCTCCGGAAGAGTGTGGAGTCGTGGAAAATAAACATCCAGGACAGTTGATATGGCATTTTTTTCAGTAGCCTTTTTCGGCTTTGTATTATTATTCCTGATAATTCATGACCTGGTCGGCGATTATGCCCCCAGATATCAGTGGACAGTCCGCCTCGCGGCGGGCATTGCCTTTTTTACCTATCTTTCCGGAATCAAGATCGTCTTCATACTTGCCTCCGCACTTACCGTCTGGAGCGGAGCTCTTCTTATCTCTCAGCTTGCGAAGAATAATAAGATCAGCCGCAAAGACCTGCCGCCCGAAGAAAAGAAAGCTTCAAAAAAGAAATGTCAGCGCACGCGGAAACTGTATGTTACCGCCGTTGTCGTTTTCAACATCGCTCTTCTCATACTCGTAAAATATTTCCTGCCGGTTGCCGACCATCCTATAGCACTTCCTCTTGGAATCTCTTTCTATACTCTCCAGGCAGTCTCATACATGGTGGATGTTTACGGAGAGAAATATGAGCCGCAGAGCAATTTCGGAAAAATCCTGCTTTATCTCATCTGGTTCCCTCAGCTGATCCAGGGACCGATCAACCGCTACGATCTGATCGAGAAAGACCTTTTTGCACCGTTCAAGCTTCATGCGCCTGATTTCAGGTACGCATTCTATATGTTCCTGTTCGGTACAGTGAAAAAATACGCGCTCGCCGACCTTCTCGCTCCGGCGGTCAACGCATGCCTGAACAACAATTCCCATGACAAGCCCGGAGCCTTCGTGCTTTTCGGAGCACTTCTTTTTGCGATCGAACAGTATGCCGACTTTTCGGGCGGTATAGATATGTCCATGGGTATATCTATGCTGTTCGGCGTCAAGATGAACGAGAACTTCAAGCAGCCGTATTTTTCGACATCGCTTGCGATGTTCTGGCGCAGATGGCACATATCCCTCGGAAGCTGGATGAGGGACTACGTATTCTATCCTTTTGTTACGACAAAACCCGTTTCAAAACTGACAAAGGCTGTGAGCAGAAAGTTCGGAAATCATGCGGGACGTGCACTCACCGGCGGCATCAGCAACCTGCTCGTGTTCGCTCTTGTCGGACTGTGGCACGGACCTGAGAAACACTATTTAATGTGGGGACTTTATAACGGTTTCATTATCGCTATAAGCGATGCTCTGTCTCCGCTTGCGCTGAAGATGAACCGCTTCCTGCATATAAAGGAAGATTCAAAATGCATGTACTGTTTCCGGGTATTTAGGACATTCATGATCGTTGTGTTCGCAGGATACTTTGATGTGATCGGACCTGTCCGCACAGGTCTTGCATGCTTTTCGAACACCTTTTTGCGCTTTGAGCCTGCAAGGGCCGCACAGCTGATAGGCGGTTTGTTTTCGGACGGACTCGTTTCCGTTCAGTCATTTGCCACGGCGGCGCTCAGCCTTATCCTGCTTGTCATCAACAGCGTGTTCAAGGAAAAAGGTAAATCACCTCTCGGCTCTTTATGCGGCAGGAGATATTATCTCCGATGGGTCATATGTTTTGCCCTGATCGGGCTTCTGCTTTATTCGTTCACGGTTTCTTCGGGAATCAGAGGTTTTATGTATGCAGCTTTCTAAAATGGTTCGAAGAACAATCAAAGCGCTGTTGTTCGCAGCATTATTCATCTTGCTCATGCTCTTCTTCAATATCTCATTTGAGCTTGATGAAAACGCTACGGAGACTATGCTGACTTCTTATTCAGAGAAGTCTGATATTGATACGGTTTTCGTCGGCAATTCCGCCGGTGAGATGATGGATTCCGATGAATTTTCAGACCTTACCGGTACACATGCTTTCAACATGTGCACGCCTTCTCAGAGTCTGTCTGTTTCACTCAAGAATATAAAATTGGCTGCTTCACATCATAAAATAGACAATGCGGTGATGCTGATCACTCTCGATAGCGTGAATTCGGAAGAATACGACGGGATCGATCATCTTTACGACAGGGTCGTCAATTCATCAAGTCCTCTGCATGTAAGGATAGTAAATACTGTAAAGCGTGATTTTGAGAACTCATTCTCATTTGACAACATCGATACGGAGCGTTCGATCACGGTCTGGATACCATGGACAAATGAGACCATTCACGGTTTTTCTAACATTACGGGCAATATCAAGAAAAGATTCTCGCGTTTCATGAGAGGAGACCGTCTCGGAAGCCATATTGCATTTGACTTGAATTCGGTAAAATATGAAACGGCAGGCGGATACATGACCGATGAAGATATTTCGATGCTCCGCGAAGATGCTGAATCGGCAAAAGACCTTCCGATCCCTGCCGGTATGATATCATCGGACAAACTTACAGCGCTTGCAAGGATATGCAGATTCTGCGAGGATAACGGCATTGAGCTTAAGATAATCGTAACGCCGCATCGTTCCGACTATTATGAGCGTTATGAGTCATTCCGCGAAGACAGCCGGACCATAAGTTCTTTTCTTGATGATTTTGTATCAAAAAGAGGGGTAATGTATTATAATACAGAAGATGACGGGCAGCTTCACGAAACGCTTCCGGATGATTATTTCTACGACTGGGAGCACATAACGGATGAACATAAGAATGAAGCAACTGCCTATATTGCGGATATTATCAATACTAAAATGCTCACTAGCCTTAACTGAAGAATATCATAGTTTTCGCAGGCACTATAAGGAGAACGGAAAATGGACGAATTACTCGAACTGTTACAGGATGTCAGGGATGATGTCGATTTTGAAACATGTGAAACTCTTATAGATGACGGGATTCTTGCATCTTTTGACATTCTTCAGATCATATCAGCCATAAATGAAGCATTTGATGTGGAAATACCCGCAACTTCTATTATTCCCAAGAATTTCAATTCTGCAAAAGCCATGTATGCCATGATCGAAAAGCTTCTCGAGGACTGACAGGATGATCAATGTATGCGAAATGCTGGAAAGATCAGCCGGAAAGTTTCCTGATAAAACGGCTTTTTCAGATCCAGACGATAGTATAACATTTGCTGAACTTTATACGGACTCGAGAAAGATCGCAAGCTATTTTCTGCAGAAAGGATGCATGAAAGGATCGGACAGGTCCGTTCTTTTTTATATGGAAAAATGCGTCCGGGCTCTGCCTGTCATGTTCGGCGGAGTATACTGCAATGCGTTTTACTGCTTTGTCGATATTAGGCAGTCCGATGACCGCGCCGCTAGCATAATAGACAGAGTCGATCCTTCGGTAATAGTTACCGACAGGGAAAACCGGGAAAGACTCATCAAAATACTCGGCGGTAAAAGGGACTTCCTGATGATCGAGGAAATCACCGACCGCAATTTTCTTGACGGTATAGAAGAAAGCGATCTTCTGACGAATGAGCGTAGCCAGTTTTATGACCTGCAGCCTTTGTATGTCAACTTTACGAGCGGAAGCACAGGAATGCCGAAAGGTGTAGCAGTATCGCATGCTTCCGTAATTGATTTCATAGAGATTTTTACCAAGACTTTCGGCATAGTCAGTGATGATGTCATCGCAAACCAGGCTCCGTTTGATTTTGACGTATCCGTCAAGGACATATACAGCGGCCTTTATACCGGAGCTACGGTCCGGCTCATACCGCGCAGCTATTTTTCAAATCCGGTCGTTCTTATGGATTATCTGTGCGACGGTGATACGACTGTTCTCATATGGGCAGTGACCGCAATGTGCTTCATATCGATAATGAACGGCTTTGATTACCGTACGCCCGATAAGCTCCGCATGGTGATGTTCAGCGGAGAAGTCATGCCTGTAAAGCAGCTGAATAAATGGAAGCAGCATGTTCAGAATGCACAGTACATAAATCTTTACGGACCGACCGAGATCACCTGCAACTGCACCTACCACATTATCGACAGGGAATACGGCAAAGAGGAATCCATTCCGATCGGCATTCCTTTTGAAAATGAAAAAGTGTTCCTGCTCGATGAGAACAACAAGCTTGTAACTGCCGTAGATGAAGAAGGCGAGATCTGCGTCAGCGGTACATGCGTTGCCATCGGATATTATAAGGACCCGGAAAAAACGGATGCGGCATTTGTCCAGAATCCTCTTAACGGCAAATATCACGAGAGGATCTACCGGACCGGAGACCTCGGAAAATATGACAGCAACGGACTGCTTCATTACTGTTCGCGCAAGGATTTTCAGATAAAGCATATGGGACAGAGAGTGGAACTGTCAGACATCGAACTGTCTGCTATGGCAGTTGACGGAGTTTCGCGAGCCTGCTGCCTGTATGATGAAAAGAAGAAAAAGATCATCATGTTCTATACGGGAGAAGCGGATAAAGAGTCTCTTTCTACCGAGCTCAAGAAAAAGCTTCCGGAATTCATGATTCCCGGAAAGACCGTACAGCTTGATAGTTTCCCGATAAACAAAAACGGCAAGATAGACAGAAATGCTTTAAAGTCCAACTATTGAAAGGAAATCATTCCGGATGATAAAAGTGAAAAATGCGATCGAGAAGCTCGATGAAATATTTGAAAAGTATAATTTCCTGTTCCTTGTTCCGGTGCTGGCGCTGTTTCTTTACTCAAGATTCCAGTATTTAGGAGAAATATCATACTACATGCACATCGATGAGCTTCAGGAAGCATATGATGCTCTCTGCCTCGCGCATTTCGGGACAACCGGAAGCGGAAACGCTGCTTCAGTTTATATGAGCGGCAGCGGACACAATGCGCTTTTCATTCTTCTCAGCGCTCTTATCATGAAAGTCAAGGGCGGATTGTTCTCGCTGAAGCTGTTCCGTCTTCTTTCGGTTGCGGCAGGACTGTTCGGTGCGGCATTTTCATACCTGACGGTCATGGAACTGACCGGAAAGAAGAAATATGCATTCCTTGAAGCGATAATAGTAACATGCCTTCCGATATATTTCATATCTCAGAGAGCGGGCGTAGAGGATTATCTTTTCCTTGAGATCGTACCGGCAGCGTATTTCTTTCTTCTTAAAGGGCTCAGCTCGGGCAAACGGGTATTATATATTATTTCAGGCATTCTCTTCGGGCTCATCCTTCTTACTAGTGAGAGCACGTACTTCATCGTGCCCGTGTTCCTGGCAGCTTCCGCAGTTTATATCATTGTAATGAAAAAAGCGGATATAAAAAGTATAGCCGCTCTTTGCATTCCTGTTATTGTTTTTGCTGTTCTGCTTCTGATCTTCGGACACGGATCGGCTAAGCTCGGCTTTTCTAATGCTGTTGCTAACATAAAGAATATAAAAGCGCTTTTCTGGGATGACCTGCATCCGTTCAATATATCATCAACATTCGGAACTGTATTCATTTTCTCGATACCGCTCCTTATTACCGGCGTGATCGTTTCGATTGCAGAGACAATATCCTGCATACGCAGAAAAGAATATACCCCCGGGATCCTGTTATGGATATTTGCGCTGACAGTTATCATCTGTTCACTGTTTACCGAAGGCGCAGATCTGCAGTCGGGCAACTCTTTGTTTTTCGCGATAAGCCTTCTTCTTGCCGATGGAATGATCTATGTTTCGAAAAACCTGAAATATACGTTCATCATTGAGATAGCTGTATACCTCATATGCTTCAGGATTTTCACATACTATTATTTTGAGAACTTCAATTCCGAAGTTAACAACAGCACGGATCATGAAATCGGTACCGTTGTTGACAAAAGCGTCGGCGAAGCAGTCAAGTCCGCACTGAAGCTCCTGCCCGGAAAAGAGATTTCTATCATCACCGATGATTTTGAGGGAAGGAATCTTATGATAGCGCTCTACGCAGATGCATCCCCGGCAGATTACCAGGCATTTAAAGATCAGGACAGTTTTTCTTTCGGAATTGTACGGGTGAATTCCGGTGAAGAGCCTGGATCGAACCCTGCAACCGTCTATATAATCGATCAGGCAGAACACCAGGATATGATAGATTCCCTGACCGCACAGGGATGGGGATATGTATATCTGAAAGAGTACACCATCTGCTTTATGCAGTGAATCCTGCCGGTCTTTACGCTCTTTTGTAACAATTGTTAAAGATCTTCATTTATAATAATAGTCCTCAGGATCAGCAGATCCCTTCCGGAAGCTTCATATCATTCGCTGCCAAAACCTGTTCGGCACTGTCATTTCCGCAACTTATAGCGTCCGTAGAGATACGTAAGTTTCTTACCGAAAAGCATTTATCATATAATGCCGTAACCTTAAGATCGAGCCATTCCTTTCTGCTCCACGGAAGCTCGATACCCATATTTCCAACACCATAATCCGTTTCGCCGTGACCGAAAGCAACCTCATTTACCAAAAACAGCCTGTATTTACCTCTGCCTCCCATGCTGACCCATAAATACGGCCTGTACATATTGTGAAACAGCCTGTACAGCTCCCATAACGCATCATCTGTCATGCCCTCCGGTCTCTTAAGATCATCATCTTTGATCGACTTTGCCTTCATCGGGACCGATATCTTCCTTTGTCCCTTCAGATGAACAACCGCAGCTATTTCACAAATATCACTCACGGCCTTATCCTTCTGACATTTCCATGCGTATCCTATTTCATTGTCTCTGCCATACCATTTGCACAATCTGACTATACAGTTGTCAATCTGCATGAGCTCCTCATCCAAAACATCTCCTTTTATAGAAAAATCAATCCTGCCGATGTTCTCCGCCTTCTCGCATTCGATCATTTTCTTAAAAACATCACCAATAGCCAAGGCGACTTTGTTGTTTCCTCTCGATTTGCTTAAAACACAGATATCCCCTATTTTTTCAGATACATTTTCTGTATATTCCCCTGAATCAGCCTCATCTTCCTTAATCGCAGCACCATTCTCAATATCAATCAGTATTTTCATCCTTTTCTCAAGAAAATCGATCATATATTCCAATGCCTGCGCGATCTCATTTTCCTTCTTGGGCCATAACGGGGTATAAGGATCATGTCCATTGATCAGAGGCAGTACATGATACAGATCTATCTTTCCGTCTGCAAATCCCATTTCAAGATGCTCACGTCTGATCCATTTGATAACAGATTCTTTGTCGGGAAAATACTTTCCAAGGCTTTCGGAATCAAATACGTGCGCAAGTGTTGCAGGAACCTCATCGCAAAGCCATACCGTCGTGTTCCCTATCAATATCCGGTACCTGTCCGGGTTCATTTCCCTTTCAGGAAGAAGTATGAAGTTGCATCTTTGCTCTGCAAGTTCAAGAAACCTGTTCAGAAGCTTTACAAGCTCATGGTCAGGCGGAAGGTAGCTGTCGCCGTCCTTGGCTAAGAGTTTAAGATCATGATACGGATCTGAATGTATCCTGCTTGTCTTGCAGAAAGAAATGCCGATATCCCTGTTAATACAATTTGCTACCCATTTTATCGGCGTCCAGGCACTCATAAGGGTGTCGGCCTTAAGATCTCCGTCAAAGTACAGGCAGTCCATGTCGTTCTCCCTGCGCCATTCATCCTCTGACGGATATGATGCCTTGCACTCAAATGCCTTTATCCAGTACAGGCAGAAGTTCCTTAAATGATTGCTGCTGTATTTGTCACCAAGATAATCTCTTAACATATTCTTCATAAAAAGCACCTCTCATTCTATAAATGTAATATAGGATTATTGATTACACTTATATTATGAGAGGCGCTATCTTTAAGATGTTATTGATATGTTTTAATCTTATAGTTTTATTTACCAGAAATTATCATACGATAGTCATTTGTTATTCTTCTCCCCCTGTCTTCTATCAATGAATTAACCTTTTCCAACCATTCTATGAGATTATATATTTGTTTCTCATCAAATCTGACTTTTTTTTGAACAGGAAGGTTCTTTAATTCAGGGGCAGTCTCACATTGAGACAGTATATCTTCCAGATGCATCTTTTTCTGGTTTTTTTCAAACCAGGCCATCCAGTCCTTGTATTGCTGACTGTTCTCTTTAATGAATCTGTATAAAACATCCAGTCGATCGTTGAACTTCCATCTTCCCGAAGATCCCTTTGAATTATTATATTCGTTATCAGGGCATGACATATAGTTTCCTATGGTATGGACATTTTTTGCGTATCTCTCCAGTGATGTTTGAAAGCGCTCGCTCCATGTTTCTGTGTCTATTTCGTTGATTTTACCGATACTATGCTCAATCATTTCTTTGTTTAGCAGATCATAAACTCCAAAACCCTCTTTATCAATAATCATCTGTATATCATATTCTATTTTTCTTTTCACTTTCGCATATTCTGTCGGGAACGTGCTGATAAGCCCTGTCAAGATCATTCTGAGCGGAAACATTGCATCTATCCATTCAGGATTATCCCAGCCCAATTCACAAAAAATGCCATTATCCCTAATGGGTTTATCTGCATCGCATGGTTTATAATAATCATATATGATCCATTTTTTTATGTTGCTGTATTTTGAAAAAACATCTTGGGGAATACTTTGATAATCCAGCTTATCCTTAAAATCTCCAATAATATTGTTTAGATCATTTTTCATCATATCAGAGGCTCCGTTTGTATTTCTTGTTAACCCTTGCAATAGTCATACATATTTTTTCCCTTACGCCCTTATCCAGAACCTCGCAGAAGTCCGCGTACTGCATTGCCCAGTGCGCAAGCATTGTGGGGGAAGTCACTACATCGACAACCTCATAACCCTCTTCGCATTTCTTCGTTGCTGTTTTATTGATTTCGAAATGATCTCCGAACCAGTCATGCAATATCGTGTAACGGTTGATCTTATCTGTCGGAATCTTGATGCTTATCTTTCTCGGCTTATCATTGTCCGAATCAAATGCCATATACAAGTGCTCACTCATATATTTTCCGGGATCCCAGGCCATATCGCGGGAAGGAAGGTCTTTGCACTCAGACATGGGCCTCATCGGAACCGGGACCCCGTTTTCATCTTTTATTATAGCAACAGATGACATCAGATCGATCCGGTAATGAGCGGCATGGCTCCCCTTATCCCGGGCACCGATAACATAATAGTTGTCGTTGTAGATAACAATATAATACGGAGTAAGTGTCTGTTCTTTATCGCCCGGAACATACTGCTTATCCGTACTGTAATGATCAAAGAAAAATCTGACCTTGGTACGCAGTCTGATCGCATCCTGAAGAATCTTAACGTTTTCTCCTATACGTTTTTCAGTCTCACCCGTTCTGCTATAAAGTCTGCTGTATTCACTGTAGGGATTGAACTTCAGCCTGCCGCGCACCCTGTCATAGAACGGGTTCTTATAATACTTGCTGGCTGTAGCCATAATTTTCTCGATAAGCCGTTCCTTGTCAGCCGGTGCTATACCCGCCGAAAGCACAACTGCACTTATAAGCTTATCCATATCATCATGATCAAAATCATGTATGTAACGAAGACCCTTGATTGCCGGAGCTTTATTCATCCCATGGCAGGCCATGAACTCTTTCAGTTCCTTCTTAAGAGCTTCTGTATCCGCCCCTTTACGTCTCATCTCCTTTTTTATCTCATCGATCTGCGACTTTATCACAAGCGGATTATCATCGTACGGCTTGTCATAACCCTCATACTTGATCCTGTAGTCACTGTCATTATCCTCCGTGTATTCTGCCGGATTGATCCTGAGGAGAATCTCATCTACCGTACCTGACAGTGTGAGCGGATTGTCCGTTGTCTCAATATATTCAAGCAATTCTGCCTTTGAGACCGGATGGCTCTCGTCCGAATACTCTTTAAGTGCACGAAGCACATCA
>JAILNQ010000105.1 GCA_024691425.1 Lachnospiraceae bacterium | reverse complement strand
TAACTGCTTTATTATATCATCCGCCTTAGGCGGGCATCCCATCACGCACTTTTCTGCTCCTGCGCAGCACCTTCCGATGCCGATGCCTTCTATCAGTTTTCCCTGGTATCCCTGGCCGATGTGTATCTTACCTTTTATCTTCTTTCCTTCTCTTTCCGCTATGTAGAGCGCCCGGACAAGCGACGCATAGCATGCCGAACATGCGCTGTCTGCCAGAACATCCTTCACGAGGCTCTTAACCTTTCCTGACGGAGACGGGTAGCTCATCGACTGCGACGGCTCGTTGAGCTTTTCTATGTCATCGCCCACCTCGCCGGATCCCGCGCCCCATTTTTTTGCGAGCGGAAGGTACGGAACGTCCGAAATATCAAGGCCCATGAGCTCGCAGCAGTATGCATCCATCTGCAGCGCGTCCGTTCCGAGCATCATCCTGTTGGTCTGCACGGGATTTCCGCCTTCTTCGAAATACAGGTCACCGCATATGCTGTCGACTATCACGAGATCGGGCTTAAGCACCGTAGCAAGGGCCGCTATAGGCTTCATCAGCCCGTCCGTATGGAACCGCCTCTTCTCATGGTCCGGAAGACATCCCTTCAGGTTCTTGAGCGCGCATGTCATGACCGTCTGGCAGTGTCCCTTCAGAACCGGTATGTCTATGAAGAAATCGGCGTCAAGCGCACGGCTCGATATCTCCATCGGCCGAAACGGTGTATCCACAAGTCTCGTGCTGTCTTTCTTCAGGTCAAAAAACGGCACGTCATAGCTAGCACAGAGCTTGTCATATCCGCACGATCTGACCGCATTCTCCGTCCTTTCGCCTACCCATGAACTCTCGATCACGGAAATATCCGAAAATCCCTTCCCTTTCAGATATTCTATGCACCCGGAAACCGCGCCCGGGTGCGTAGTGGCTCCGCTCTCGGCAGTATTCGCGGTAACGAGGTTCGGCTTGATGACGATTTTCGCGCCTTTTTTGATCATGCCTGCGACATCCGCGGCCTCCATGAGCTGCATAGTCATAGAATGTGCATCTGTTCCGTATATTTCATAAATCCTCGACATGTTTCACCTCTTTGTCAATGGGATTATCTCATTTCCTCGCAAGGAGCTTTGCTATGCGCTCGGCCGCACCGGGTTCCATGCGCTCTTCACGGACAGCATGCACTGCCGCGTCGATGTCGTCCCGCGTTCCGAGTATATACCCGCTATCCACCGGGGAATTCATGTTCACGAAAAACACGTATCCCTTCACGGATGCCCTGATCCCGTTGAAATTCAATATCCGTGACAGGATCTCCATCTGACGCTTTACCTGCTCTATCGGATTTTCGACCGGATGCTGATTCAGCATGTCCGCCCCGGAGCCGTTCATTATCCACTCAGGGTCGTCCTCGCCCCCGAAAAGCTCGCCCGCATAGTTCTTTACCTCTATGATGGACACGCCGTTCTCATTTATCACGACGTTGTCGAGCTCTGACTGCATTCCGCCGAACGATATGGGAACATTCGTCAGAAGGATATCCCCGGAACTTAATATCTCGCTTATTATCGTTGTCGCGAACCGCTCCCCGAGCCTTCCCGCGCGCCTCTCCGGCAGCTCTGTAAACCGCCGTCCGAATATGCTCGTTACGGCGATTATCAGGGCGAAAATCACTATGGTCCCGATAACCGCCGTCATTGTCACTGTTTCATTCATATCTCTTACCGTCTTAATTCCGCACAGAATATGATCACCTTATCGGAAGGTGCCCCGGCATGAAGCCGAGGAATGTTTTTTTCTCTTTCGGAGAATAATGGAAGTATATCCTGATCATGTTGTCATCCATGCCCTTTCCGTACTTCAGGTGCATGTCGAGGAGAACGTCCTTCGCCTTTCCTTCCTCGGTGATGGTGATGGTGTACTTGTCCTTGTACATCTCAAGTGCGCCCTGTCCCGAGCTCGAAGGCTCGATGGTGTATGCGGAATCTTCCGCGTCGTAATCCCTCGCGGCGTTGGCGTCTATCGCATAGCCCCCTTCGTTCCGGTGTCTCGTGTATCCTGCGATGTAGTGGATCATCATGCAGAACCTGTGCCAGTCTATGTTGCGGCTGTCGCTGAAAAATGATTTCTCGGCATTCGTATGAATGATAAGAACGTCTGAGTAGTACTGCCGGATCCACTCGAGGATCTCCTCCTTCGCAGATGAACTGAGAGTCGGCAGGTTGATGATCGGTATGTACCGTTCCTTGGTCTCCGATAGCATCCCGTCGGCTATCATCTTTTCGCGCATTGACTTCTCCGTCAGTTTCTGCAGCTCATCCCTGACTCTGTCGCGCTCATCTATCGCATCATTCATCTTCCGGATGTTCTTTGATATCTCGGAGAAATTCTTTCTGATCTCTTTATCAAGTTCCTTGTTCTCTTTCGCAAGAGCTGTAAGGTTCCTCTGCAGATGATCGTTGTCCCTTTCAAGGTCGTTGACCTGTTTGGTCAGTTCCGCGATCTTTGCATCCTTTCCTCTTATGACTTCATCCGCTTCCCCTGCACCTGAGGTATCCTGCGCGGCTTCCCACGGCCTGAACGAAAAGCCCCTGAAATCACAGTATTTGCGGAGCGGTTCATGCTGCGCGATCATCTTGACGTTGTCTAAAAGGTCATCCGTATCATCCTGAAAATAGTCGGCGGGGTATTCCTGCAGGGAGTTTTTCCTGTAGAAGATCAGCTGCCCTTCTTCCGCAACCTCGACCAGCTCTTCGTCCTCCATGATCTGCTCGAACAGCTTGCGGCAGCCGTTCTGCATGACTACGACATGGCAGTATCCTAAAAGGCTGTCGGCTTTCGCATCCACTTCCTCCGAATGCATATCATAATAATCCCCGGGCACGAACAGTATAGGCATCTGCCGTCCCTCGGCTACGATAAGGCCGTCATATATCTTCCTGCTGGCTTCGCCGGATTTTCCGTTCAGCCTGTAAGCCGCATGCGCGAATGCATATTCCCTGTCGATTCCCTGTTCTGTGACAACAAGGTCCTTGTCATAGAAAATATCCCTCACGAAACCGGGCCTGTATCCGAACGCATCCTCAGTGTTCTTTTCGGGCTCCCTGCATGATTCCTTGATGGCCAGAACGACTGATTTTTCCTGCTCATACACTGAGATCTCTGTAGTGAAAGTCCTTCCGTGGATGTCCCTTCTCTCCTGTCCGTTATCCGGCTCTATGAGGCAGACTGCCCACCCTTTTTTATTCTTCACGGACGCTGTCCGAAAATCTATGAAATCGAATCCGTTGATATCCGCTATAGCGCACGGATCGAACTTCTCATAGTCCTCGGGCTGAGGATAATCTTCACGGAGGAACGCGAGATCCGGATTGGTTTTGCATACTTCCTCTCCGAGACGGTTGCAAAACCACCTCATGACATAAAGAATGACCTTCGCATAGACCGCGTGCGCCGTCATCTCGCCCTGAGAATGTACTTCGAGCAGCGCCTGATAAGTGTTGTACTGTCTGAAGAACACGAGCTTTGTCGTCTTCGCAAGTCCGACCGCAGGCTCTTCTGCGGCATCTTCTATAACATCCGGAACTTCAGGCTGCTCCCCCTGCTGTCTGATGCGCTCGAGCTTTTCTTCTTTCGCTTTCCTCGCTTTCTCACGCTTCAGCATGAGCTTTGCGTATTCTCTTCGTTCTGCTTTGTTCATTCCTTCCCCATATCCTTTGAATCCGTGGTTCCTATGACTTCGCCGGTGGCGGCGTTGATGAACTCGACGTGGACGTTGTCGATATCCTCGCCGCTGTAGATGCTGTACATCCCGCCGGTCATGTAGAAGCCGAGGACCGACATCGATTCCATCATGCTCGGCTCCTCGTTCTTCGTCGTGACCGCAAAAGAAGTATAGTTATCATTTGCCGTGACCTTGGTGATTTCAGGGTAATCCTCGGAACCTGCCATCTCGGCGAGGGATTCATTTATGCCCTTCTTTACTTCGTCAACCATCTCCCGGTGCTGATCTTTCGTCATCACATAGGTGACGCTGCCGTCCTCATTGAGAGTCGCTGATTTATAGCCTTTCTCGTTGACTGCCTTATCAAGCTCCTCCTGCGTGATGTCATCCGCGAACTCCTTCGGGATGGTAAGCTCAACATCAAAAACCTTCTTTTCGACGTCTATGTCCGCTATCGCCTTGATATCAGAAAATACGTCCTCAGCTGCAGTTTCCGCTGCCGGATCTTTTTTCTCTTCGGGCGCACTATCCCCGCTCTCAACGACCGTTATCTCCTTAACAGGCGCTGCAGTCTCTTCTTCTTTCTTCCCGCATCCTGCTATGACCAGAGTGCAGACAACAGTTATTATGATCGCAGAAAATGCCTTCTTCATGATTTTTCCTCATAAGTTTTCGATATTCTGATCACTTATCTTCTGTCTGGAATAATTATACAGGATTATGGCGTATTTAACCACAAGAAACGGGATGGTGCATTATCTGAGAAATCATTTGAGATATATGACAGGACGGACTTTCTGAACGTGTTAGCAGACGGCCTCTTTAAGGATGTGACCGGGTGAGGCCGTCAGAATGAAAAAGGAAAAACGGATGGTTAATCCCACATCATAAGAGAGTCAGGATCTATCTCCATAGGGGTGCCGCACTCCGGGCAGAAAAGATTCTCATCGGAACGAACAACGTGCATGCTGCCGCCGCACTTTATGCATTTATGCGGATAATCCGCAAATTTCGTGAAGTCTTCCTCAAGGTCGTCCTCCATGAAGTACTGACTGCCTTCCGGGACCTGCGTGCCGACTCCCCTGTTGTAATTTTCATTGGGGACATGCATGGACAGATCCTGACCTTCCATAAGATTCCCGCAGGAATCGCAGCAGAGCGTCACCTTCTCCGCGTTAATGGCTCCGTCAGGGTGATTTTCGAAGAACTTCCTGATCTCCTCCCCGAGAACGCCGGCCTTCGCTTTCTCTGCCGTCTCAAGATAAACCTTGGGAAACAGAAAACCGACGCCCCTGTTTGACATATGCTCATGTCCGCAGCTCGGACATCTGTAACCTATCGATCTTCCCATAATGCAACCTCCTTTCCGTTCTGGTGCCGGCTCAGCCGGCCTTCTTCCACTCGAGCGGGGGAAGCTCCTTCGCTATCTGCCTGCGGATCTTCGTCTGCACCTTTATGGCGCGTTCGAGCTCCTCGCCTGCGAAAGGATCCCCGTCCTTTATCTGATCGTAGAAATACCTCTCCGCCATCTGGTAGAACATAAGGGCACCTTCCATGTCCTTCTCGGTTCCGATGCCCTCATAGCAGCAGTCTCCCATGCGCATGAAGATGAATCCGCTGCAGTCGGTCTCTTCGCCCGAGGTGCATCTGTCGGCAGCCTGCTTGTAGAGGACGAATGCCGCGGGGTATGATTTTTTCACGTAGTATCCGTATCTGAACATGTCGCCGGTCATGTACAGAGCCTCAAGATTGCCCTGCATCGCTGCGGTGGAAAAGTACCTGTAAGCCTTCTCATAGTCGACTTCGGTACCGAGCCCGTAGTAGTATATGAAGCCGAGGTTTGCGGCCGCGAGCGGAAAACCCGTATCTGCGGCCATCGTGTAGTATTTCATGGCCTTGCGGTAGTCCTTCATGCCGGCACGGTCCGTGTAGTACAGGCTCCCCATGTTGTTCATGCTGAGGACGAGCCCTTCGTCGATTCCGATCTGATAGACCGTCTTCAGGAACTCCGTGACGGAATCCGGCATGCTCTTGTCGGCATCGCACAGGTGAAGCCTGTACGCTACGTCGAAAACAGTTGCGTTTTCGACGTCATCCTCGAGCGCCTCCGTCGCAGCCTCGCAGGTCTCCGCATATGCCGTGTTCTCCGTCTGCTTCTTGATCCTCTCGAGCATCTGCGCGAAGCAGATGACAAAGTTGACTCTGTTCTTCATGGTGCATCCCTCCTGTCTGTTGTTCTGATGGATTCCGGGGTTTATCCTCTGATGGATCTGTCCGTTATCTGCTGCTGAATCTGTCCAGGACAAGTCTCATGTCCTCGGGTATCCTCTTGCGGCACTCTTCCTTGAGCTCTTCCGGCACGCCGTACATACCTTCTGCCATGGCTCCTGCGATGGCTGCGAGCGTGTCTGTGTCACCGCCGAGCGAAACCGCGTTCCTTACCGCATCTTCATATGACGTTCCCTCGAAGAACGATACGAGCGCCTTCGGAAGCGAGTCCATGCATGACTCTACGTGCTCATGGAGCGGGCGGAGCTCATCGACGCTCATCGAAAGATCATATCCGAACTCCTCGGTCACGTACTTCTTTATCTCTTCCTTAGTATGCCCGTTCCTTGCAAGGAAAATCACTGCCGCCGTGCATTCCGCGCCCTTGATGCCTTCCGGGTGGTTGTGGCTGACCGCCGCCGTGGCCCTTGCCGCCTCGCGGGTCTTCTCGATCGTGCCGTAAAGCCACCCTGCGGCAGATACGCGCATCGCCGACCCGTTTCCCCAGCTGTTGTACGGTTTAGGATCGCTCTCGAAAAGCCATCCTATGAATCTAGCGCCATAGCCTGCGTTGGGGTATTTTCTCCCCCACTTCTGCATCGAGCTAACGCATGCCTTCTCGATGTCTTCGGGTGCCGCATCCGCTCCCGCGTCAAGAAGCGCTTCTGCTACCGCAACGGTCATGGCCGTATCATCCGTGAAGCCGCACTGCGGTGTGAAAAGCTCGAAATCCTTCGTCCATCCGCCTCTGTCAAACTCAAATCTGCTGCCTATGATATCTCCTAAGATTGCTCCATACATAATGTTCTCCTCCTTTTCGTCTCTTGCTTCTGCGTGCCCGGTGCGTTTCTCTTCTGCTTCTTGCCCTGCTCCGGCTCTGCCTCAGAGATCTGCTTCCGGTGCGCCTGTCTGCTGTTTCTGATAACAGAATACACCTTGGCGCTCCGAAGTTGGTCAACCCGTGGGTGACCTATGAAAAAACACCTTACCGCGCGGTCTGCGATAAGGTGCTGAATGAACTTCTGAATACGATCTGTCCTGGTTCCGGCTGATCGGGATTCTGTCGGTCCGGTTCCGGTTTGACGATACTGTTTACCGGTGCTGCAGTTCCTCCCTGATGGCATCGATGATCTCGAGGTCGGCCGGAAGCCACTTCACGGAATCGAGTTCTCCGGCGGTAAGCCACTTTGCCGCCTCGGCTTCCCTGAGGATCATGCCTCCTCGCATACCGGCCACATCCTCCGTTCTGTCCTCTCCCGCCGGCACAGTCTCATCCGGTTCTGAATCTTCAGGCACAAGCTCGGCCCAGAAGCAGTCCATGGAAAGATGGAACTCCGGGTAATCGTATTCAATTGTCCGGATCAGACCGCCAACCTTTATCCCGGCGGAAAGCTCCTCCCTTATCTCACGCACGAGGGCCTGCTCGGGAGTCTCCCCTTCCTCGATCTTGCCTCCGGGGAATTCCCACCAGCCTCTGTACTTGCCATATCCTCTCTGCGCCGCGAAAATCCTGTCGCCGTCCCTTATGACTGCCGCGGCCACTCTTATAGTCCTGCTCATCCTGATCTTTCCTTTTCTTCTGATGTTCCGCTCTGCGGCCATCTGTCAGGATGAGTATATCATATATCCGCGTCAGCCGACCATGCGGAGCACGTTCGGGCCGATGCTGATGCTCTCGAGATCCATCTTCGCACGTCCGAGCACCTGCACCCTATCCTCATCGGAAAGCAGAAGCACCTTTTCGTTGAGGACGTCCAGGCAGTCCGCCAGGAAGTTTACGTCCTCCTCGGTCTCTTCCATCGACGCGTACCTGTATATGTCGCTCCAGTTGTCCAGAAGGTCCTCGGCGGTGTAGTCGCGCAGCTCCCAGAGCTGCATCTCGTAGTTGTATCTGTAGCAGTTGTTCGCGATAAGTGACATATTTTCCTCCCCTCTGTGCTTTCCCCTTGATCTCAGCTCATTATCTGTCTGCCGGCTCCAAAAGGCGCAGTTAACGGCGTTTTCCGGCTGCCGACAACCGCTTGAGTGTACGGGTCCGTGTTATCTTTTTTTTGCCGGTTTTTTTATTCTTGATTTTTGACCCGTAATTTCTTGTTTTTAAGGTATACTTTTTCTCAAAAAATGTTATAATTTAGCCATTCCAGATTATGGATCGGCAGAGCAAACAGACAACTCACATCTGTTGCTGCAAAAGTAAATGTGACCTGTCTTTTTATATGACCTATTGACATGTCGATTACTCCTGCTCTTGC
>JAILNQ010000034.1 GCA_024691425.1 Lachnospiraceae bacterium | reverse complement strand
AATCGAACCCACGTATCCAGCTTGGAAGGCTAGTGTTCTACCATTGAACCACGCCTGCAAAGTGCCCAGAACCGGAATCGAACCAGTGACACGAGGATTTTCAGTCCTCTGCTCTACCAACTGAGCTATCTGGGCGGATAAATACTCATCTTCCGCGCGACAAAAGCCATTATACACATAAACATAAGGTTTTGCAACCCTTTTTGTTCAAAGAACCCTATTAATTGCGGATACGATTTTATCCACATTGATTGGCTTGCTTATGTGCGCGTTCATTCCGACTCTCAGAGCCGTCTGTATATCGCCCGGAAGAGCTTCCGCAGTCATCGCTATTATCGGCACGTTCGTTGCCTGAGGATGGCCGCCCGTACGGATCGCGTCAGTTGCCTCGTATCCGTCCATTCCGATCATGTTTATATCCATAAGGATAACGTCATAAGTTCCGGTAAGCGAGTTATTGAAAAGATCTACCGCTTCCTTTCCGCTGTCGCATACTGTGACTATCGCGCCATGAGATTCAAGCAGCTCCTTCGCGATAAGCTGGCTTACGCTGCTATCCTCGACAACCATTACCCTTAAGTTCTTTAATATGCTGCTGTCCGCATCTATGCTCTGCTCGCTATATATAGCTCCGTAATTTCCGGATTCGAAGCATTCGAAAAAATGGTCCACCGTCTGCTGAAGCTCTGTAGCGGCGTCACCGAGTATATCCAGATAAGACAGGAGCGTCTCCTTGTCGCAGCCGTCATGGATGTTCTTCTTCGCGATCTCGGTGATCCCGCATATCGTGTTCAGAGGGTTACGGACATTATATGACAGTTCGTTCACGAATTTCTTCTCTTCGCTGTCATCGCCTTTTCTGCTATTTGATTTGTTCTTGCTTCCTATGCCGAACATTATTCAATCACCGGGGAATTGTGCGGTTACGTAGTAACCGCCTGGCCTTTCCTCTATGTTTTTTACCGTTCCTTCCCTGCTTTTCAGGCGCTCCCTGAATTCGAAATTGCCGCTCATCGCAAGTGAAGGATCTATCGTATAGTAATAACTCGTCGGAAGAACCCCTTCGGAAACCGTGACGGCATCTCCTTCTTTCAGGAGCCCAGGGCGTTCCATTTTAAACTCCATTTCTCTCATGATATGACCTCAAAACCGATTTTAATGTAGCAGAAATTCAAGCTTCTGTAAAGGACTTACGCGCTCTGCCGCCTCTTCTTTTCCGGCCGGCTTTTCATCACCCTGCCTGCCCTTGAGAACGACCGCGGATGTTTTCGGAAGAGTGAGATTTATCCTGCCGTTAACAACCTCGTACTCTTCGCTTTCCGTCGAAAATCCTTCCGCATCAGTAAGCATCAGCCTCGTCATCTTCGACTCTCTCGGAACGCCGGTCTGCCACACCCTCATTTCAATTACCTTGTCACAGTCATTGTTGTTGACGATGACGATTATCTCATTATTCTTGATGAACCTTCCGTATGCAATGACATTATAATCCTTATGAAGTATGACGCCCGCTCCGGTTATGATCTCGCGGTTCTCTTTATGGATGCGGATCATTTCCTTGTGGAATCTGATGAGTTCCTTGTCTTCGTTGCCCCACGGATAAGTCCTTCTGTTATCGGGATCCGTGAATCCGCACACGCCGGCCTCATCACCGTAGTAAATCGTCGGAGCTCCGGCCCATGTCATCTGCATCACAACGGCTTCCCTCATCACCGCTTTGTTGACTCCGATGCTTGCCGCTTCATAGCCTTTATCGGCAACACGGCCTACCACATGATTCGTCCTTGTCAAGAATCTCGAATGATCATGATTCGACAGCTCGTTCATGGTAGTAAAGAGCGTAGGCGCCATGAATTTCGATACGCCGTCCTTCATCATTCCCTCGAAAGCATCGGCATTTCCGAGAAGATCCTGGCGGAAGTCGTCGCTGTGCTTCTGCATTCCCGTAAGGAACCACGTTACAGGCTCCATGAATGCATCATAATTCATTATGGTGTCCCATTCGTCTCCCATAAGCCACCCCGAAGGATCTCCGTAATGCTCAGCGATTATTATCGCATTGGGATTCGCCTCTTTGACCGCTCTTCTGAAGTCCTTCCAGAACTGATGGTTGTATTCGGGACTGTGCCCAAGGTCCGCCGCAACGTCCAGTCTCCATCCGTCGGCGTTAAAAGGCGGTGAAACCCATTTTTTCGCTATCCGAAGAACGTAATCCCTCAGATCTCTCGAGCCTTCGTAATTCAGCTTCGGAAGCGTATCATGTCCCCACCATCCGTCATATGTTCCGTTGTAGGGCCACTTATCCTCGAAGAACCTGAAGAAATCGTGATAAGGGCTGTTCCTGTCGACATATGCCCCTTTTTCATATCCTTCCTGGCCTTCGTATATCCTTTCCCTGTCCATCCATTTATTGAAGGACCCGCAGTGGTTGAACACGCCGTCTATGATGACCTTGATGCCCCGTTTATGAGCCTCCTCCACAAAAGAAGCGAAGTATCTGTTGGAGGCTTCCAGATTCGCATAGTTCGTGACTCTGTTTATGTACTTTGTCGCTTCCTTATTATCCTTGCTGTCGCTTTTAAGAAGCTCTCCGCCATCATCAACGATTTTTCCGAAATGAGGATCTATGTAGTCATAATCCTGGATATCGTACTTGTGATTCGATGGGGACACGAACAGGGGATTGAAATATATGGCGTCAATGCCGAGATCCTGGAGATAATCGAGCTTTGCCATAACACCGGCCAGATCGCCGCCGTAGAACTCCCGGACGCCCATGAAAGCCGGATACTTGTTCCAGTCGTCCACATGGGTGACATTCTCCCCGATATACCTGTATTCATCAGAAAGGACATCGTTCGAAGGGTCTCCGTTATAGAACCTGTCCGTATATATCTGATACATGACGGCACCCTTTGCCCAGTCCGGAGTCTTGAAGCCGGGCCGTATGCGGAAGTCGAAGTATTCATTCGCATCCCTTACTATGCCTCTCGTATCATACAGATACTTCGAACCTGCCGATCCTACTTCGAAATGATACCTTATCATCTCATTACTTAGCCGATAGCTTACGGAATAGAAGTCAAACTCGTCCGTTGATTCAGTTATCTCCATGAGAAGAGTCTCTCCGTTGCACACAAGCTTCGCATAATCAATGTTATTGCTTATGCACCTGAGCTTAATGGTAACAACTCCGTATGCGTTCGGTTCGAGCGGGATGATGTAGTCCTCCGAGTAATCGGAAAAGATTGCCCTTCTGTTAAGAACAGGCTTGTAGTTGGTAATGAACTTACCTTTTTGAAGAATCTCGTAATAATTTCCGGAATCCATATTTCCCCTCACTTGCGGCACCTGTCCGCTTTACTCCCCGGTCATTATACCACAAGTTATCATTGCTAAAAAGAAAAACAGCTCCTGAACAGGAGCCGTTTTTGGAGAAGGTATTTCTTTCTTATGGGGAACAGTCCCTAAGGACCGTCCTCTTATTGGGGGGTTACAAGTGAATTATAGTCTCACCCGCCCCCAAAATCCATCCATTAAATACACAAATATTACAAATTGGCCTTGCTTCATTTGTGCAATATAACGAACGGGTTTTTTATTCCTTGGTAATTTTCACTATATAACGAAACTCATCGGGTGTCAATCTGCTATATCAACGCCCTCTGAGGTCCCGTCATCCGGCTCTGTCTGCCCGAACAGCGCTTCGAATTCCGCGCGGTTGATTTTCTCCCTTTCAAGAAGAAGCTCTGCGCATGCTTCAAGCTTATCCCTGTTCTCGTTTATAAGATCGACGGCCTTCTTATAGCATGTATCGATGATGTTCTTGACTTCCTGATCGATCTTTGATGCGATCAGCTCACTGTGAGCCCTGGCATGCGCAAGATCGCGTCCTATGAACACCTCATCACCTTCATCATCATAGCATATGGCTCCTATGCTGTCGCTCATGCCGTAGCGGGTGACCATGCTCTTAGCGATGTGGGTAGCCCTCTTTATATCTGAAGAAGCTCCTGTCGTGATGTCGTCAAGAACGATCGATTCCGCCGCACGTCCACCGAGTATCGCCACGATCTCGTTGAGCATCCTGCCGCGGGTTTCGAACATCACATCCTCTTCAGGCATCGACATGGTATATCCTCCTGCCCCGAGTCCTGTCGGAATTATCGAAACAGTGTTAACGGGATCGATATCCGGAAGAATATAATGAAGAATGGCATGTCCGCTCTCATGATAGGCGGTGATACGTTTTTCCTTGTCAGAAACTATCTTGCTCTTCTTTTCGGTACCGACGCCGACCTTCAGGAATGACTCCCTTATATCAGACATCAGAATGAACTTCCTTCCGGCTTTCGCCGCCTTTATAGCCGCCTCGTTCATGAGATTCTCAAGGTCCGCGCCCGTGAATCCCGCCGTGGACTTGGATATCTCGTCAAGATCGACATCTTCCGCGAGGGGCTTGTTCTTGCAGTGCACTCCGAGAATTTCTCGGCGTCCTTTGACATCGGGTGTTCCGACCGCAACTTTTCTGTCGAAACGTCCCGGCCTCATTATCGCAGGATCAAGAATATCCACGCGGTTTGTAGCCGCAAGCACTATTATTCCTTCGTTAACTCCGAAACCGTCCATTTCAACGAGCAGCTGATTGAGCGTCTGCTCCCTTTCATCATGGCCTCCGCCCATTCCGGTTCCGCGGCGCCTTGCAACTGCGTCTATCTCATCTATGAATACTATGCAGGGAGCGTTCTTTTTCGCTTCCTCGAACAGGTCCCTTACACGGCTCGCGCCGACACCGACAAACATTTCCACGAAATCCGAACCTGAGATCGAGAAGAACGGCACCTCGGCTTCTCCCGCGATCGCTTTTGCAAGAAGCGTCTTACCGGTTCCGGGAGGTCCTACGAGAATGACGCCCTTCGGTATCCTGGCTCCGACATCAACGTATTTCTTGGCGCTGCGCAGGAAATCAACGATCTCCTCAAGGTCTTCTTTCTCTTCGTCAAGCCCCGCAACATCGGAAAACTTCATCTTGTTTTCGCTGCTCGACAGCTTCGCGTGGCTCTTTCCGAAGTTCATCATCTTATTGCCGCCGCCTGCCGATCCGTTCATATATGTAAAGAACACGATCATTATCACGGCGATGATAAGCGCGGGAAGCACATATGATGTGAACCATCCCTCTCTTTTGACGTCGTTCAGTGTATATCCGGGATATTTCTCATCGAGCTCCTCGGCGATCTTATTGATGTCGGCCGTATACATATACAGCGTCATTCCGGTATTCATCAGCATCCTGACTTCACCGGTCGGAACCTCTGCATTCTGAAAAAGCTCTACGGAAGCAACATCTCCCGATTCTATGTATTCTTCAAACAGTTCCCGGTTTATAGGCTGTCTCGTGCCTGCCTGCATCCTCGACCATATCAGCGCCATGCCGATGAAAATCAGAAGCAGCACCGCATAGAAGCCTAAACCTCTTCCTTTATTGCTGTTCACCTCTTATCCTCTCTTATCAGTCATCTGCCCCGGGCTCAACTATCCCGATATACGGCAGGTTTCTGTATTTCTGCGCATAATCAAGTCCGAATCCTACAACGAACGCATCGGGAATGACAAATCCGGTGTAGTCGACTTTGACATCCTTAAGCCTTCTCTCGGGCTTGTTAAGAAGCGCACATAATTTCACCGATGCCGATCCGCGCTTCTGCAGGTTATCAAGCAGGTAGCTGAGCGTATTTCCTGTATCCACTATATCCTCTACAACAAGAACTTCCTTTCCTTCGAGAGGCTCGTCCAGGTCCTTGTTTATCTTGACGACTCCGGAAGACTCCGTAGCATCACCATAGCTCGATACGCTCATGAAATCCATCGTAACAGGTATCGTGATACGTTTTACAAGCTCACAGGCAAAAATCGTTGCTCCCTTGAGTATCGCCACGATGTGGATCGACTTGCCGGCATAATCACGGCTTATCTCTTCTCCAAGTTCCCTGACTCTTGCATTAACCTGTTCCTCGGTGTAAAGAACCGATATCTTATCACTCATTTTCCGCTCCTTCTGATGTTTCATCATTTTCTGAATTATCGCCGGCCCTTCTGTAAACGAACTCGATCACCATGTTCGTTCCGTCAGTGACTTTGATGTCCTCAGAGATCCTGTGCCCGATCACCCAGTATATCTTGGATCCGCTCGCAAGAAGAGGAACATTGTCTCTCTCGCTCTTAGGGATTTTCTCATTGATCATGTAGTTCTTGAGATTGCCTTCGTTCCCTTTTTTGTTGATCACGAGATAATCGCCTGTCTTCCGCGTTCTCAGGCAGAGATCATCCGACATTTTAGCATAATCCATCCATTTAGTATAGGTGTCATCAGGTATTTCATCCCTGTCGAACTCGCTGATGATCCGGCAGGTTACTACGCTTCCGTCCGGAAGTGTGTAATCTCCCTCTCCGACAACCGGATAATAGAATTTATACGGGCTGTCAGGTATTTTCGCCGGTGCGGCTTCAGGCTGCGGTTCCGGAGCAATGACCGCCTCCGGCAGTACAGTTCTTACCGGCGGGGCATCTTCCACTTCTTTTTCTTTTATCTCGCCGTTGAATCCCTCTATCGGCTTGATATAAACGATTCCCGATTCCTTAATGACCGTTGTGCCCTTCGGCAGATGTATCTCTCCGCTCTTCGGTTTCGCTATCAGCTCACAGAGGGAATCGATGTGGCTCCTGGTAACATCCTTGATGGAAACCCCTGCCTCTGTGATGAGCGCCCTTACGGCGAATTTCAGCAGTATGGGCTCCGCTTCCATAAGGACATCGGATTTATACTTTTTCGAAAGGCCTTTCGTGATGTACTTCCTGTCCGCTTCCTCTGACGCTTTGTCGAGAAGCTCGGCTGCCTTCTTTTCCATGAAAGCGTTTATATCCGCGGCCTCGCCTGAAAGAGCATTGATATGCTCCACGGCGTTCTTGCGCACGCTCTCGAATTTGGGAATGATCTTCTTGCGGATATAGTTCCTGCTGTATTCAAGCGTGCTGTTGGTCTCATCATCCCTGTAGCTCTGTTCCTGCTCCTCAAGGTACTGCTCGATCTCTTCCCTCTTAAGGCAAAGGAGCGGGCGGATGATATTATCTCTTTTCGCTTCCATTCCGGTAAGACCTTTTATTCCGCTTCCGCGGATTATGCGGAAAATCACGGTCTCCGCCTGGTCGTTCATGTGATGTGCAACCGCGATCTTCGCATTTTCGTACTGTCTGCATACGTCATCGAACAGCTCGTATCTTATCCGGCGTCCGCACTCTTCCTCCGACTCCTTCGTTATCTTGCAGATGAGCGGGATGTCCTTTCTGAACGTCTTAAGTTCAACTCCTTTTGAGGCGCAGAGCTTTTCCACGAACTTCTGATCCTTGTCCGCAGACTTCTTGCGGATGCCGTGATGCACGTGAACCGCAACAGTATTAAACCCGGCTTCCTTTTTATACTCCTCGAGCATCAGGAACAGGCATACTGAATCGGCTCCGCCGGAAATCCCTTCAACGATCGTATCTCCCGGACTGATAAGATTGTTCTCTTTTATATAGCTGACAACTTTTTCGTAGATGTTTTCCTTATCCATTGCAATCTCCTCTGACTGTTGTCACATCCTATATATTACCTCATATCAAGAAAAAAAGCACAGGAATTATTATTTCCCGTGCTTATTTATTGATATCGGATCTGAATAAGATCTCATTATCATACAGAAGCCCTAGCTTCTCTTTTGCGATTTCCTCCACAAACTTATCTGTTTTAGTGTATTTCTCGTAATCCGTAAGCTTACGGGTCCGCTCATGCTCTTCTTCTATCTGAGCCTGCAGCGTCGCCTCTTTCTGCTGGTATTCAGTCTGCTTCGCTTTGAGTTCCCGCCCTTTGAACAGAATAACCGCCATAAGCATGAGAACAACGAAAGTCACAAGTGCCATACCCAGCCGATTTTGCCGTTTCTTACGGAACGCAATTCTTCTGGCCATAACTTTCCCCTTATCAATCCGGATCAACCGCCCCTCGATGTGATCCAATTGTTAACATAACATATTATATATTAACGGGATATCCTTGTCAAATACAATATGTTGTATATGTCAGGTTACATAAAATTATTATAAAACCCTGTACATATCTTTTGCTTCTTCTTTCTTGACGGTCTCCTTCACCGACAGAACCTCAACCTTCAGAGGGTTCGTCCCGAACATGATCTCAAGGATGTCCCCTTCCTTGACCTGTGCAGAGGCCTTCGCACTATGTCCGTTTATCGTTACCCTATCGGCATCGCATGCTTCATTAGCGACTGTACGCCGTTTTATTATCCTCGATACTTTAAGGTATTTATCTAGCCGCATGACCATACTCCTTTCCCGGAACATGCCGATTCAAAAGAAAAAGGACCACGGTGATCCGCAGTCCTTTTTCTATCAGGTCAACTTAATTATTTCTTGTTAACCATATCCTTAAGAGCCTTACCAGCTTTAAACTTAGGAGCCTTAGAAGCTGCAATCTTCATTTCCTTACCAGTCTGAGGATTTCTGCCAACTCTAGCTGCTCTCTTAGAAACTTCGAATGTACCAAAGCCAACTAACTGAACCTTGCCACCCTTCTTAAGTTCTTTTGAAACTGCATCCGTAAAAGCCTTAAGAGCGCCTTCTGCGTCCTTCTTTGTTAATCCAGCGCTTGCTGCCATTGCTGCTACTAACTCTGTTTTGTTCATTTTGAACTCCTCCTTAATATCATGAGTACTGACGTCTTTTAGCGTCTATACAAGTTATAATCTTTGAACCCTTAAAAGTCAAGCAATTTTTGGCAAAAAGCGCCGAAATCGTTGATTTTTAGGCAATTTGCACTTTACATAACACGGATTTTTCCGATAATTCCGCGACTTTTTGACATCCCCTGTCAGCCATATTTTTGGATCAGATAGAGAATGCCATAGATCACTATCGGATGAACTATATAAATAATGAGGGAATGCCTTCCGATAGCCTTTATCCCCGGAATCCCGCGCACCATAACATTGCTTTCAAAAGATGTCCCTTTTACGGCCTTATGAAGAAAATAACCGAATAGATACATGAATATCCACGGAAGCAGTGCAAAATAGTCGGCCGAATAAAAATCCGGATCCTTGAATCCGATAAATGTTGCGACATATCCGCTATACAGGCTTTTCGGCAAGGGGACGGAAAATCCCTTAAAGCCTAAGTATCCATTATTTATGTTATATGCAGCAAGGAAAAGAAGCATAGAGAAAATCAACCCGATCCATCTGAATTCCGAGGAGTCGAGGGATTTTTGCCCGATCGCTTTATCGACTGGGATCATAAGAAGTGTTGCCGTTCCGATGAAAGTCAGTACGCCGAAAATAATGCGGATGTCCGGAATAAAAATACATGTGACGGCCGTTATCACAAGACCGATGAGAAAGACCTTGATCCCGGACAGAAGATGTTTATGGCCAAGAGAAAACGAATATCCTGCAACAACAATGAAGCTGATGCAGACACTTCTCTCCCATGCCATGAAAAAAGGCCCGAAAAGCATCTCACTCGGTATCGCAATACCGAAGTAGCTCATCATCCAGCAAAGATGGAATCCGATCATTCCTATGACGGCCAGGCCTCGCCAAGTATCAATAAGATCGTATCTCTTCATACTTTCCTTTCAGTAAAATCAGTAAAAAGAAAGCCCGACATCATTGCTATAACAACAACATCAGACTTTCAGAGGCGACAACCAGATTTGAACTGGTGATCAGGGTGTTGCAGACCCATGCCTTACCACTTGGCTATGTCGCCATATGCTGGTAGGGGATAACCCTGCCTGCACCGCGAGCCGTCTTCGCCGCCAGGCGATTCTTATCGGCGAGCGTCCGAACTCACGATATTATAACTGACTCCGACGGGAATCGAACCCGTGTTACCGCCGTGAAAGGGCGATGTCTTAACCGCTTGACCACGGAGCCTGATTCCTTTTTTTGAAGCTCCCCGAGTTGGGCTCGAACCAACAACCCTTCGGTTAACAGCCGAATGCTCTACCATTGAGCTATCGAGGAATGAAGATAACTGACTCCGACGGGAATCGAACCCGTGTTACCGCCGTGAAAGGGCGATGTCTTAACCGCTTGACCACGGAGCCAATGTTGTAAGAAGGGGCCCGATTCACGTAGTGAATGGGGAAGATCTCTTACTACACGACGAGCGCCCATCCGACGCAGTCGGATTCTTATGCGCGAGTCTCTCTGGATGACCCGCTAAGTTATACCTTAAAAACCAAATACTGA
>JAILNQ010000022.1 GCA_024691425.1 Lachnospiraceae bacterium | reverse complement strand
AGCTCAGTTGGTAGAGCAGAGGACTGAAAATCCTCGTGTCACTGGTTCGATTCCGGTTCTGGGCACTTTGCAGGCGTGGTTCAATGGTAGAACACTAGCCTTCCAAGCTGGATACGTGGGTTCGATTCCCATCGCCTGCTTTTATAATTTCCCCGTAAACTTTAGAGTTTACGGGGATTTTTGCTTGATTTTAACGAAAAAAAACATTAAAATATTCAACGTATTTGGCTTTTTACAAAGGAGGTCGGCAAATATGAAAAAGATTATTGCGATGTTAATGGCGGCTGCCATGGTAGTTGGACTGACAGCCTGTAACGCAGCAGCAGGCAGTGCTGCAGGAAACGGATCAGCAGGAGCTTCCGGAGATACTATCAAAATAGGTGTGTTCGAGCCTTCCACAGGAGACTCCGCATCAGGCGGTAAGAAAGAGATCCTCGGAATGCAGTTCGCTAACGCTGAGACACCTACCGTAGAAGTCGGCGGCAAGACATACAATGTTGAGCTCGTTATGGCAGATAACGGATCATCGGCAGACAAGGCTCCTTCAGCAGCTTCAGAGCTCGTTGGTAAGGACGTTGCGCTTGTTCTCGGTTCTTACGGCTCAGGCGTTTCAATGGCAGGCGGCCCGAAGTTTGAAGAGGCCGGACTTGCAGCTATCGGCGTAACATGTACGAACCCTAACGTTACGGCAGGAAATGATTACTACTTCAGAATCTGCTTCCTTGACAACTTCCAGGCAGACGTTCTTGCGAACTTTGCAATGGACAAGTTCTCAGCTAAGAAGGCATACTGCCTCGGCGAGAACGGTAACGAGTACGATCAGGGACTGTGCGTATTCTTCAAGCAGGTATTCGAAGCAGCAGGCGGCGAGGTCATCACAGACTCATTCCCGACGAACAACTCTGACTTCACATCTTACCTGAACAAGGCTAAGAGCGAAGGGGCAGACGTAATCTTCACTCCTGTTTCGATCGCATATGCTAAGCAGATCATGGAGCAGGCTGCATCACTTGATATCGGAATCCCGTTCCTTGGATCTGATACGCTTGATGACAACATGGTTCTTGAAGCTACAAAGGGCACGAACCTTCAGCTTTACGTTTCAACCTTCTATCAGGAGGGCGGTTCTGAGACATTCGATAAAGGAATCAAGGACTACATCAACAACAATTCAGACGCTATGACGGCAAATGGCGGAAACGACACGATCTCAGCCGTTACGGCAATGGGTTATGATGCATACTATGTTGCACTTGAGGCTATCAAGGCAGCAGGCTCAGGAGATAAGGCAGCCATCAAGGCAGCTATCCCCGGCGTAACATATGACGGTGTTTCAGGTTCTATCGCATTTGACTCAGTCGGCGATGCAGTAAGAGATACCGCTTACATCAAGACAGCAGATACAGCAACCGGCACATGGGCATTTGAGAAAGTTCAGAAAGGTACCGGAACTAACTGAGAACTAAAGGATTGATTTTATGGAATATGTCATTTCGGTTCTGCTCTCCGGTATTTCGGTGGGCGGGCAATATGCTCTTATAGCAATAGGATATACACTGGTTTACGGTATTCTGCGCCTGATCAACTTCGCTCACGGCGATGTGTTCATGGTCGCAGGACTCATGGGGATATATTTTACGGCAACGCTTCCTTTCGGAGAGGCCATTCCGCTCGTGATAATCGTCACGGTGCTGCTCGGCTTTACGATCGAGCGTGCCGCTTACAAGCCCCTGAGAAGCGCTCCGAGGATGTCAGTCATGATCTCCGCGATAGGAGTGAGCTACCTTCTTCAGAATACCGCCACCTACATAACCGGAGGACAGCCGATGACATATCCGGTAATACCCGTTCTGTCGGATACGGTAAACGTAGCCGGCACCCAGACGAAATGGGTTGTGATCATCACGCCGTTCCTTGTGCTCGTGCTGATTTTCGGTCTGACGCAGCTCATTAACCGTACCAAAGTAGGTATGGCCATGAGAGCCGTATCAAAGGACTTTGAGACAAGCCGCCTGATGGGGATCAGGATAAACAGCGTTATCTCAGTAACGTTCATAATAGGTTCCGCTCTTGCGGCAGTCGGTTCGGTTCTCTTTTTCACTAATTACCCCGCTATTACTCCCACGGCTGGCGCGATGCCGGGACTTAAGGCGTTCGTTGCAGCTGTTTTCGGAGGAATAGGTTCGATTCCGGGGGCTGTTCTCGGAGCATTCCTTATCGGAATATGCGAGACGATAATAAAAGGACTTCCCTCATCATGGGATGTTTCCGTATTCTCGGATGCATTTACATTTGCGCTTCTCATCATCATCCTGATCTTCAAGCCTCAGGGTCTGTTCGGAGAAGCTGCTACGGATAAGGTGTGATCATGAAACAGAAGAAAAAAACATTTCAGATATTTATAGGAATTACCATATTATTACTGTTCGTCATTCTGCTTGAGAATCTGAGCACGTTCATACCGGGACTGCCGCAGGTTCTTTCACCGACGAGCCCGTTGTTCACCGTGCTGAAAAAAGCGGCAGTGTATTCATTAGTTGCAGTATCGATGAACCTTCTTAACGGATTCACCGGACTGTTCTCTCTCGGGCAGGCGGGATTCATGCTGCTCGGAGCATACACGTATGCGATACTGACAGTACCGACGGCAATGAAGGATCAGGTTTATTATCTGTTCGGAGGATGCGCGTTCGATTTTTCTCTTGTCGACATGTTCAAGGGAATGTTCGGCGAGAGCGGCTTCGGCGGTGCGATAAGCATGATCTTAGGAAGTTTCATCGCCCTGATCTTAGCAGGATGCGTTGCCGGACTTTTCTCTTATCTGATCGGTATTCCGGTTCTGCGTCTTAAGAGCGATTACCTTGCAATTGCTACACTCGGCTTTGCAGAGATAATCCGTGCGATTTTCCAGTGGCAGAAGTTCGGTCCCGTAACGAACGGCGCGAACATGATCAAGGGATTCCCGACATTTTCAGATTTCAATATCACCGGTCCTTCAGGAAACGTGATACTGCGGCTTTCAACGTTTGTTCCTTTCCTTGTGTCGGCAGTTTGCATTCTCCTGATCGTTCTTCTGATCAATTCATCATACGGCCGTGCATTCAAGTCGATCCGCGATGATGAAGTTGCGGCAGAGGCAATGGGAATAAGCCTGTTCAAGCATAAGATGCTTTCGTTTGTCATTTCGAGCTTTTTCGCCGGCATCGGCGGAGCGCTATTTGCAATGTATGTTGCGAATGCGCAGGCTAAAGCGTTCACTTCAGTGATGACGTATGAGATACTTCTGATCGTTGTCATAGGCGGCATCGGCTCCGTAAGCGGAAGCGTGCTTGCAACATTCCTGTATGTGGCATGCTCGGAATGGTGGCTGAGATTCCTTGATACTGAAGTGTATCTCGGAAGCTTCAAGGTTCCGCTTCTTCGGAACGGATTCAGAATGGTTGTGTTCTCGGTTGTTATCATGGTGATCGTGCTCTTCTTTTCACAGGGCATCATGGGCAATCACGAGATCAATTTCGGCGCTCTGCTCAAAAAGTTTCAACCGAAGCCGGAAAGGAAGAGTTAGGTTATGGGAAACGCATTACATCTTGAAAATGTAACGATGCAGTTCGGAGGAGTCGTTTCGGTCAATAACCTTACGCTTGACGTTCCGGAGCACAAGATAATCGCCCTGATCGGCCCGAACGGTGCCGGAAAGACGACCGCGTTCAACTGCATTACCGGTGTGTATCAGCCTACGAACGGGCTTATTGAATTCATGGGAAAACCCATGGTCAGGAACCATCCGTCCAGGAGCATGGCAAAAACATACAAGGGCGAGAATGCGGACAAGTTCGCAAATGAAGCTCCGCTTTCCCCGACTCCCGACGAGATAACCGGTCTCGGTATAGCACGTACATTCCAGAACATCAGGCTCTGGAAGAGCATGACGGTTTTCGACAACGTGCTCATCGCGAAGCATCAGCACGCAAAACAGAATGTGTTCTCCGCGGTTTTCAGAGGAAATCTTGCAGAAGAGAAGCGGATGCGCGAAGAGACAATGGAGCTTCTGAAAGAACAGGGATTGGACGCATACAAGGATGAGCTTGCGGTAAGCCTTCCCTACGGTCTGCAGAGGCGCCTTGAGATAGCAAGGGCGCTTGCAACGAAGCCGACGCTGCTCCTTCTTGATGAGCCTGCAGCCGGCATGAACCCGCAGGAGACCGCTGAGCTTGCGGATTTTGTCCGCTTGATACGCGAAAAATACAACCTTACGGTGTTCCTCATCGAACATCATATGGATCTTGTAATGAATATTTCAGATTATATCTATGTTATAGACTTCGGAAGCGAGATCGCCCGCGGAATACCTTCTGAGATCCAGAGCAACAAGCGGGTAATAGACGCATATCTTGGAACGACAGACGAGGAACCAGAATGAGTGAACAGGTACTGAAAATCGATAACCTGAAGGTCAGATACGGAGGAATCGAAGCCGTCCGCGGCATCAGTTTCGATGTTAAGGCCGGAGAGATCGTTACGCTTATCGGTGCGAACGGTGCCGGAAAGAGTTCCACGCTCCGTACGATAAGCGGTCTTGTGAAGCCCGCGGAAGGCAGCATTATCTTTGAGGGCGAAGACATCACGGCAAAGGATCCGACCGCGATCGTATCAAAAGGACTTATGATGGTGCCTGAAGGAAGACGGATATTCCCGAACCTGACAGTGCTCGAGAATCTGAAGATCGGAGCTTATCTGCGGAAGGATGATCTTGAGAAGGATATTGAAATGGTCTACGGATATTTCCCGAGACTCCGCGAGAGGTCATGGCAGGAGGGCGGCACGCTTTCAGGCGGTGAGCAGCAGATGCTTGCGGTAGGACGCGCGCTCATGGGACGCCCGAAACTTCTTATGATGGACGAGCCTTCTCTCGGTCTTGCGCCTATCGTTGTGCAGGGAATATTTGAGATCATAAGACAGATAAATGATGCGGGAACAACAGTGCTCCTCATCGAGCAGAACGCGAACATGGCGCTTCACGTTGCCGACAGGGCTTATGTCATAGAGAACGGCATGATCGCGATGGAAGGCACCGGAAAAGAGCTTCTCGAGGACGAGAAGGTAAGGGCCGCATATCTCGGGAGCAGCAGCTCGTGAAATAAAAAATTTATATGGTTATATAGAACGGACCGTTTGACGGTCCGTTCTGTGTTATAGGGAACTGTTCACGTGTCGCATAATACGTTGACTATATTTAAAATATATGTATAATATAAGTATGGACGATATTTCATTTGATTGGGACGAAGAGAAGAACAAGAAGAACATCAAGAAGCACAAGGTTTCGTTTGAAGAGGCCGTTACTGTGTTTTATGATGAAAATGCAATTGTTTTCGACGATCCGGATCATTCAAAAGATGAAAATCGTTTTCTGATCATCGGGGAAAGCGTGACAGATAAGCTGCTTATCGTCAGCCATTGTTACAGGGATAACGATAATGTAATACGCATCATATCTGCCAGGCTTGCAGTAAAGAAGGAAAAAGCATATTATAACAAACAGTTTTTGTAGGGTGATAAGAATGAGAGAAGAATACGATATTGAAAAACTGAAACCGAGGAAGAATCCTTACTCGAACAGATTGAAAAAGCCCATAACGATCAATATCAACGAAGATACGATCAAGTTCTTTAAGGCAAAGTCTGAGCAATCCGGGATACCTTATCAGACACTTATTAATCTTTATCTGACAGATTGTGCCGAAAACAACAGGGAATTGAAGATAGCTTGGCAATAATCTAATCTGTTTACATATCCATGATCGGCATGGAAGGGGCATTATGATGAACCTTAAGATGTGAAAAACTCCGTAAGTTTTATAGCTTACGGAGTTTTTGTTGCAATATCGCGATTTTTTATTGAAAAGCGGCTATCAGTATGGTAAATAAGTTGTATCTTTATCAGCTCTGAATGAACTTTTGTTGATTGTCTGAGACCGGAATATGGCCGTTCTCCAAAAGAAATGAGGAAAAAAATGAAGAAGGTATTGTCTGTATTTTTAGCCATAGCAGTAATGATGACATCTGTCGATCTGTCGGCAGTAAGTGTTTTTGCTGCAAATGAAGAGATGACAACCGAAAGCCTTATGGATGAAGAGTTATCTGATGAATATTCAGCAGTCTCAGAGCCGGAAGATGAACTAAACGGATACTCAGAGGACGAGGATCCTTCAAAGGATGAAGACGTTGAAGAGTCCGAAATATCTGAAGATGATCCAGTTGAAGAGGATGAAACAGAATTAAGCGTAAATGATGAAGCCGTAGAAGCTGAAGAAACAGACACAGATTCTCTGCAAGAATCAGAGTTCTTTGATGGCAGCGGAACGGAAAGCGATCCGTATCTGATCCGTAATGTCAGAGATCTTGAAGAAATGGAAGAGTTCTACCGAAATGTAAATGTTAAGAAATACTATTTTAAGTTAGTCAATAATATAGTAGTCAATTCAGACCTTTCATCTCCAGGAAAAACTCTTAAGGTAATTAAGGGAAATGATAAGTTGTATTTCGACGGAAATAACCTCTGGATAACCGGATTATATGTCGAAGCGGATAGCACTGATTCCGTAGTATATGCCGCGTTCATTGAAAATGCAGCGGAGATAAAAGATCTTAATATAAACAATGCTATGATTCATTGTTCCGGAACTGTCAGTAATGCGGCAGTCATAGCTGGGCGGATAAAAAAGGCAACGAACTGTACAGTAAAAGGAGACATTACTATAAGTTCAGATGAGGAGAATTTATATGATTTTAATACGGGCGGATTGCTTTGCTGGGCAGAGACTGTAAAATACTGTGACATATATAGCGACGTAAACAGTGACAAGAAAGGAAGCCTTTCTGTTAGCGGACTTGCTGATTATGTAAAGGCGGGAGGAATTGCTTATAACGTTTCCCAAGAGATCTCCCACTGCAACATGACGACAGATATGACGGTCAGCGGCAAGTATGCAAGAGCTTACGGTATCGTCGATATGTGTTCGAAGGATGTGACTGACTGCATAGCAGGAGATGAAGAAGGAAATGTCGAATGTACGATAACGGTAACGGATTCAGGCGATTATGATAATGGAAATGCATATGGTATTGCAGGCAGCGGAACATGCATGAGATGTAGCAATTATGCCACGCTTGATGCAAGTTCTTCTGCAGTCGGAATCGGAGGAGATGTCGTAAAACGGTGCGAAAATCACGGAGCATTGAAAACAGCCAGATCCAGACAGGGAATCGGCGGCAGAGAGATTGTTTACTGTGTGAACTATGCGGATATCATTCAGGAGGAGGATGACAAGGACAGCAACATCTATGGAATATCTTATTCCATAATGGGAAATAGCTACTCGAACGAAAACTATGGAAATCTTAAAGGAGGAACTATATATGGAATTACAGGAGACATTTCAGCATCATCGTCTCTTGAAAACCTCACCTTGTCTGACTGCACGAATTACGGGAACCTGACATGTACAAAACCTTCTGAAGGGCGTGTTTTTGGAATATGCGGAGCGGTGGGATACTATGAAGACATAGGATATCTTACGATTATCAAGAACTGCATAAACGAAGGAAATATCAGCAACGCAGCGTATGGGGCAGGTATTGCAGAATATCTTGAAAATGGGGCCAGAGTTCAGGGGTGCTATAACATAGGTGATATCAGCTGCTCATGGACAGGAGCTGGAATCGTGGAAAGTATCACCCGGGGAAAAAACGTTACTGTTACCGAATGCTATAATACAGGGTCTGTTTCCTCGACTAACGGAAATGGAAACGCCGCAGGTATAGTAGCGGATATAACAATATATTCTGAAAATAATTCTGTTGAGATTTCAAACTGCTATAATACCGGAACCATTTCCGGAAAGTATATCGGCGGAATCGCAGGCGATATATCGGGAAATGATGAAGATAGAACGATCACTATCAAAAACTGCTATAACAGATGCGATTATAATGTAAGCCAATTCGGAAAATTCTACAATATTGTGGGAGAGGACTATTTTACCGATAAGACCGGATTAGACATATCCGGTTGTTATTATTCGGAAAATGGAGCCGGAGGGATATTTCTGAAAAGCGGTGAGATTGAATCCGGCATGAGAAAATGTACGGATGCAGAGATGAAAACTCAGTCCACATATGCGGGTTGGAATTTTGACACGATATGGAGGATGGGTTCTGAAACATACGAATATCCTATATTGAGGAATTGCGGCGGAGGAATTTTTACTATAACGCTGAATCCTAACGGCGGAACGGTCCGTGTGAACGAGGTATATACATCCAAGGGCAAGTTAGACTCTATTCCCAGACCTAAGCTTAATGGAATGAGCTTTAAGGGATGGTACACGGAAGCCGATGGAGGAGAACGGATTACAAAGACATCGGTGTTTTCTGAGGATACTACCATATATGCCCATTGGGGCGTGTATGACGAAGAAAACAGGGTGGTCATATTTCGTAAAAACCCTGAAAATGGGGAAGAGAGAGTTAAGATCAGAGAATATAGTGACTCTGTAGGCTATTACAATGTTTTCCAGTTGGATTTTGATATTGCAGATATAGTTACATACCTCGATAAGGAAGCAGGATCCGTATATATTATCGAGTATGATTCAGGTAAGACAGTATATCAGTCAGATAATAATTCCTCGATCACAATTACACCCGAGGACGGTATCACTCATGTAACAGTAAAAAAGGGCCTTCAGTCATTCGGTGTAGAGCCCGGGAAAAAGTATTATATATGCGTTGACGAAGGTATGTTCAACTTTGAGGACGATGAGAAATTCGTGATGATAGATCAGAAGGATGTATGGTCTTTCACCACGGCGACTAATGCCAGAGTGACATACAGAGATGAAACAAAAAAGAGAGATACGATGCTTTCGTACGAATTCACATGGGAAGATATCGATCTTTCCGGATCATCGTATGACTTCAATTGGAACCTGTCTACATTCGCATATGGAGCGACTCTTAGCGCTTTTGAAAGCTATTCAGGGACGTATAGCCATGGAGAAAGTAATTTTGCGAGCTTTATGAGCGCTATGGGATTTGATCATATCAGTTCGAACAGTGCGTATTCTTTGAAACCAAAACCTGATAGCATAGGTGTTGCTATAGCGAGCAAGAACACCGTTATAGGCGGGACGCCTTATACTGTGATCGTAGCAGCGATACGCGGAGCAGGATATGAGGCGGAGTGGGCTAGCAATGTCAAGGTCGGATGGTATGGGGATCATGATGGCTTTGAAGATGCGGCGCAGAAGGCAGAAGAGTTCATAAGTCTTTATATGGCAAATCCAGGAAACGAAGTCGGGAGCAATGTTAAGATCATAGTGACAGGATATAGCCGTGCTGCTGCAACGGCGAATCTTACAACGGTCTTTCTCGATGACCATGCCGCCTCGCGCGGAATTAATCTAACGGATATTTACGGATTCTGTTTTGAACCTCCGGCTCCTACCATAAGAGCTGATAAACCGGAATATCATAATATATATAATTTCATAAATCCGCGTGATCTGGTTCCCAAGGTGCCTTCATCCCGATGGGGATTCCGGCATCCCGGCGTTAAATTGTATTATCCGGACGGAGACAGCAATAGTGATGACTATGGGAATCTGTATAAGAAATTCAAAAAAACGCTAGCGGATATTACTACTTATGGACAGTATAACGGATCTGCACAGACAAGCTACATATATGATGAGAGCAAGTTTGTCGCTTTCGGCGGAAAAAGCGGCAGCATGCGTCAATGGTTAAATGAGCTCACGGATAATCTGACAAGGAACATCTCAAGAAATACATTCTATGATGAACTCCAGAGCATTGCGTATGATTCGTTGAGTTACGGTCTGGGAGGTGTTGTGGATGTAGCCGGGAACAGAATAAAGATAGATGTCGGTTTATGGGATGATATGAAGCCGCTAGAGATTCTGTTGAGTGCTTTACTTTATTGCGCCGGCAAAAAAATGACATATGGAGGCATTAAGAATTTTCTTGGTGATTACGCAATTGGGCGAGATACTTCCGGTCTGCATATTCCCGCTGAGCACATGGGATTATTCTATCGCCTTCCGGATGCTGCTTTGGGCTTCTATGGATTATATTTGACATTTACGGACTATGAAAAGTTGGACACGTTCACATCCGGACTGTTCTATTATGCTGTCAAGGACCATGAATCCCCGGGGAATCTGATCTTTCAGGAACATGAACCGGTTGTGAATTTCGCATGGCATCTCGTATGCAAGGATATAGGCTCCTATTCATCGGGTGTTACCAGATCCATCAAAGTCAAGTGCCCTGTGGATGTAAGGCTATATGACAAAGAGACAGGTGAACTCGCAGGCGAGTTCGTTGATGATGAGGCATCAGAAATCGAAGGAAGTCCGGTTACAGCTTATTTAGACAAAGATGGTCAGAAAGTATTCGTCGTTCCGCTTGACAGAGAGTATGATGTGAACATAACCGCTACGGATGCTGGAAACCTGGATTATTCAGTGCTGGAGAGATCCGAGGAAGACGGATATCTGAAGAGGATTGATTTTCTGAACATAGATATTGAGAAAGGAAGCGAGCTGACAGGAGAGATTCTTGAGGATTCGTCTGCTGAAGAAGATCATTATACCCTTGAAATGGATGGAAATAGCATTGAGGGTACAGTTCTTGCACAGAATGAAATCACATATCATGAGATTACATTGTCAGTTGAAGAAGGTCAGGAGAATCTGGGCACCGTCATGGGCAGCGGTGTTTCCATGATCAACGAGAACAGGGAGATTG
>JAILNQ010000021.1 GCA_024691425.1 Lachnospiraceae bacterium | reverse complement strand
TATTCCCTTTTTCCATATTGCCTCCCGTTCAAAAACCGAGTATATGCTCTGTTTTTATATTGTATCCTTTCCCATCTGTTTGTCAATAAAAAATCCGAGGAATTTCTCCCCGGATACCTGAACAGTCCATTTTATTTCATTTTTGGGCATGCTGAGGGTTCTATCGTCACATCCGAAATATATACATTAGTTAAAAATAATCAAGCCAAGACCGCTGTTTCTGCTGAACTTGAAAGACTGATCAAACTGAAGGATTACGATGATTAATCATAGAATTAGTAGATTGCCCTAGAAGTTTACCCAGAAGTTTATAAAAAATCGGGGACTCCGGTGTCCCAGAATCCCCGTAAATACTTCATCGGAGTGACAAGATTCGAACTTGCGGCCTCTACCTCCCTAAGATAGCGCTCTAGCCAAACTGAGCCACACCCCGATACTGCTCTGATATTCTACCTAAAACACGGACATGTGTCAAGGTATTTTTGCATATACATTTCAAAATATATGTGATAAAATTAATGCATGGGTATAAGTTCATACGGCCTTTTTGACAACGGACAGTCAGGCAGTCCGTATAATGACAGGAATTATGAACTTCAGAGGCAGCTTCAGGCAAGACAGCAGCAGCTTTCAGACCTTGATAAGATGCCTTCCTTAACTGCGGCCCAGCAGGAAAAGCGCCAGCAGCTATTGCATGCGGTAGATCATCTGTCCGGCAAGCTCGATCCTGCATCGGGCGCTTCAAAGACCGATACAGGTCTTAACCATATCGGACGCCGTGAGCTCGAAGACGGCATCGTGATCCCCAAGTCAAAAATGGATGCGGCAAATGCGTATTCAACCATGACAGGGCGCACAAGGCCCCGTCCTAACCCCGGATATGCCGAGAACGAGTACAGCAATTCCGGCACCGTTACATACAAAAACCCCGGCCGTTATGACGGTAGTGCCACAACACCCGGGGATACATATCTCAAAGGTTTCTTTGTCGATATCAAATTATGATCAGCCTTCAATGAACAATACGCCGAGCGTACCGGGTCCGCAGTGTGAACTGATGACTCCGCCCGCTGTCGTCTCGAAGATCTCGTCAAAATAGCCGAGGTCCTCAAGGTATGCTTTTACATCTTCGACCATCTGACGGTCGCTGCTCGTATGAGTCAAGAACACGCGCTGACGCCTCGCTCCGAGAAGTGCATAATGCATATCCTTCACATAATCCATCGCAACGGCCTTGATATTTCCGCGGTATTTCTTCGATACTTCCATCTTACCGTCCTTGACGATGATCTTCGGATGTATCTTGAGAACGCCGCCCGTAAGAGCAGCTACGCTCGAGCATCTTCCGCCTCGGGCAAGGTATGTGAGCGTATCGATCACGAAGCTCGCCCTGACCTTAGGCCTCAGCCTTTCGATCTCTTTTATGATCTCGTCGGCCTTGAAGCCTTCTTTTGCCATTTCTGCCGCTTCCACAACGAGAAGTCCGATCCCTGTCGAAAGATTCATGGAATCAACAACGTGGATCCTGTCCGTGGCATCAAGGTCTTCGGCTACCATGTTGAACACATTCACGGTTGTCGACATGGTCGAAGAAATCGTGAAAATGATCAGCTCATCCCCCGCATCGACAAGAGGCTTGATCACTTCCGTCGCATCAGGCACTGAGACAGCCGATGTCTTCGGAGTGGTCTTGTTCTTGTCCGCCCATTCAAAAATCTCCGCCTGGGATATCTCGACGCGGTCGCGGTATTCCTCATCTCCTAAAAGGATATGAAGCGGTATTATCGTTATGCCATATCTGCTGACGATCTCATCAGATAGGTCGCATGTACTGTCTGAACAGATTCTTATCATTATGCTATCTTGCTCTTTGCAAGCTCTGCGAGCGTTGAGAAGCCCTCAGCGTCGTTAACTGCCATCTCGGCGAGCATCTTACGGTTGATATCGACCTCAGCAAGCTTGAGTCCGTGCATGAACTTGCTGTATGAAATGCCGTTAAGCCTTGCAGCTGCATTGATACGTGCGATCCAGAGCTGTCTGAAGTCACGCTTGCGTTGCTTTCTTCCTGCGAAAGAAGAATTGAGTGCGCGCATAACGGACTGCTTAGCGATACGATACTGCTTAGAACGTGCTCCCCTGTAACCCTTGGCGAGCTTTAATACTTTGTTGTGTTTTCTTCTGGCGTTCATTCCGCCTTTAATTCTTGCCATTTATCCATTCCTCCTACACATAGGGCATAATCTTCTTCATGTTCTTAACGTTCGTCTCATCCGTTATAGTCGCGTGTCTTAAGTTCCTCTTATTCTTCGTTGTCTTCTTTGTAAGGATATGACGTCTGTAAGCCTTATTCCTCTTTAACTTTCCGGTACCGGTAACTTTGAAGCGCTTTGCAGCGGATCTGTTCGTTTTGATCTTTGGCATTTTGTGTTCCTCCTAATCCTTAGTTATTTCAACTGACGGTGCGCTCTAGCGCTTTTCAGCTAAAAACATTGTAAGTGACCTTCCCTCAACCTTCGGGGGCTTCTCTACTACTGCGATGTCAGAAACGGCCTCCGCAAAATCATCGAGAATGTATCTGCTGTTGTTCATGTGGGCCATCTCACGGCCGCGGAAACGGAGCGTGACTTTAACCCTGTCCCCTTTCGATAAGAACTTCTTTGCAGCAGCGATCTTTGTGTTCAGGTCGTTCGTATCGATGTTCGGAGACATCCTGATCTCTTTGATCTCGATGACCTTCTGCTTCTTTCTCGCTTCCTTTTCCTTACGGGACTGCTCATAACGGAACTTCCCGTAGTCAATGATCCTGCATACGGGCGGCGCTGCATTCGGCGCGATCTTCACGAGATCGACTCCGGCATCCTCCGCAAGCTTTCTTGCGTCCTCGATGGGCATTACACCGAGCTGCTCATTGTTCTCTCCGATGACGCGGACTTCCTTGTCGCGTATCTGTTCATTGATCATTAAATCTGCTATTGTCTTATCCTCCTAACAGCTTATGCATTATCGCATGAAACAAAAAAATCTGCTCACACAGAATGAGCAGATGAATAAACAGTTCACAAACGGCACATGCCAGTTCCCGTATTAACGCCCGCTGAGCCTGATGTAACTGCCGCGGGGTGAGATTTCTCTGCTTTCCTGTATGATGTGAACTCGGTCACTTCCGATAATCTATCACATGTACGGATGGTTGTCAACGAAAATCATCCGATTTTTCTTAAAAATTCGCCGTTCAGGCTCCGGCAGGTTCCCTCGTCCATGATATCAGGAACGCGATGGCAAATGCGAAAAGCGCCGTAAACGGGAAAATCGCCCACGCGATGTCCGGGCGGTTTCCGTAGAACCGGAGCACATACCATGCACAGATGCATGCCGGAACTGCGACTGCCGCAATAGCTGCCGCTGCTGTCTTTCTGGCGGGTTCATACATGAGCTCGTGCGTTTCCCCGAGCAGCGCGCGGTAGCACGATATTCTGTCAAGGCACGGATACGCTATCATTACTGCTGATGCGGCAAAAAGGCTGATCGCCGTCTTCCCGTATACATGTGCCAGCCCCTGATCTTCCACGATCATCTGCAATATTATGTAAACTATAGCTGCGACTGCCATGATCACGAGACTGCATGTGATCTTATAAATAAGCACAGGCCTCGCCGTGCTGTACGCAAGTCTTACAACATCCTCGCTGTCACGCATCGCAATGGCATCCGGTCTTGTTATGTAAACTGCTTTGCTCCTTATCACGGTCAGGATATTGAGGACCGCGATGAATGCCGCTATAACGGCGCATACTGAAACCGCAATGATTTTCCCCGTTCTCTCTGAAAGAGAATAGAAAACTCCGCCTGAAATAAGGGCATATATGCTGAAATACACCGCAAGCGCAAAAAGCTGAACCGCGGCAACGCATGCCACGGTTCTAGCCTGTTCATTTCTTGCCTTCATATATTTTATGCATCTTTCATCAGTTCCCATATCAGATCCTGTCTTCTCCGCGTCCTTCCTCGATGCGCTTTACATACGTTTCAGGGTCGGCCTTCATGTCTAGCATCATCCGGAAAGCGTTCAGAACCATGCGCTCTTTATTGCATTCGACCGGATTCTTTCCGATCTCCCTGATCAGGTTGTACTTGTCCATCTGGAACACGTAAAGGTCGGTCAGACTGTATCCGCATACATCAAAGGAATCCTTGAGCGTATGATTTTCGGCATAGTATACGAATTCATCATACATCATATCATCGGTCACGATTCCGCCCCAGAGCCCGTCAGCCCACTGCCGGTCATAGCCGCAGTAATCACAGAGCTCGTAGAAGAAAGAGCATGCCTTAAGTTTTGATGTTGCGATTATGATGTTCCCGCTCATTTTTGAGATATCAGTCTGCTTCCTGTTCTTCTCTGCGCACCCTGCCATTAATCTCGGCAAGAACGTCTGCTATGAACCCGTCGATGTCCTTCGAACCCTCATCTCCGAGGAAACGGCTTCTGACTGCGATGTTGCCGGCCTCTTCCTCTTTCTGTCCGAGGATAAGCATGTAAGGAATCCTCTGAAGCCTTGCTTCCCTTATCTTATATCCGATCTTTTCAGAACGCGTGTCGATCTCGGCACGTATGCCCGCTGCCTTGATCTTCTCAAGCACTTTTTCTGAATAGTCAAAATACTTGTCAGATATGGGAAGTACCTTGACCTGAACGGGTGAAAGCCACGTCGGGAACTTGCCGGCGCAGTTTTCGGTAAGAACACCGATAAATCTTTCAACCGATCCGAATACTACTCTGTGGATCATTACCGGCATATGCTCTACCCCGTCTGAACCGGTGTACTTCAGATCGAAATTCTGCGGCAACTGGAAGTCAAGCTGTATCGTGCCGCACTGCCACGTTCTCTTTAAGCAGTCCTCAACGTGAAAATCAATCTTAGGGCCGTAGAAAGCTCCGTCACCCTCGTTGATCTCATAAGGAAGTCCCATTTTTTCAAGAGCCGACTTAAGGCCATTCGTAGCCTTTTCCCAGTCCTCATCGGAGCCCATATGATCGTCGGGCATTGTTGATAATTCAATCTTATATGTGAAGTTAAGCTTCTCATAAACTTCATTGATAAGCCTGACGATATGCTCAACCTCTTCTCCGATCTGATCCATCGCGATGAACTCGTGAGCATCATCCTGATGGAAAGCCCTGACTCTCATGAGTCCGTGAAGCGCACCGGATTTTTCGTGTCTGTGAACAAGCCCTACCTCGGCGTATCTGATGGGAAGTTCCCTGTAAGACCTCGGCTGGCTCTTGTAAACGAGTATCGACCCCGGGCAGTTCATCGGCTTAATGCAGAACGTCTCTTCGTCGATAAGGGACGTGTACATGTTCTCTTTATAATGATCCCAATGACCCGAAGTGATCCAGAGCTGCTGGTTCAGCATCACCGGAGTCTCTATTTCCTGATATCCGTTCCTGTAATGAACTTCTCTCCAGTACTTCATAAGTTCGTTACGCAATACCATTCCGTTCGGAAGGAAAAACGGGAATCCCGGTCCTTCATCCGCCATCATGAAAAGTCCCATCTCTTTTCCGATCTTACGGTGATCACGCTTCTTGGCCTCTTCAAGGATTCTGATATACTCCTCGAGTTCCGAAGCCTTCGTGAAGGAAGTTCCGTATATCCTCGTGAGCATCTTGTTCTTCTCGTTGCCTCTCCAGTATGCGCCGGCAACCTTCATGAGCTTTACGGCCTTGACCGGTTTTGTCGACATGAGGTGAGGTCCTGCGCACAGGTCTGTGAAATCGCCCTGCTTGTAGAAGCTGATTATGGCATCTTCAGGAAGGTCCTTTATGAGTTCAACCTTGTAAGGCTCCTTCGCATCTTCCATGAGCTTTATCGCCTCGGCTCTCGGAAGCTCGAATCTCTCAAGGGGAATGTCCTCCTTGACGATCTTCTTCATCTCTTCTTCTATCTTCGGAAAATCTTCTTCCGTGATCGGACGTTCGCTGTCAACGTCATAATAGAACCCGTCATCTATTGAAGGTCCTATCGCAAGCTTGACATCGGGCCACAGACGCTTTATGGCCTGTGCCATGATATGCGACGTTGTGTGACGGAATGCATCGCATCCGCCCTTATCCGCAAAAGTCAGGATGTTCAGGCTGCAATCCTTATCTACTACATAACGAAGGTCAACCCTCTCACCGTCAATTTCTCCGGCACAGGCATTCCTCGCAAGTCCTTCGGAGATATCCTTCGCGATATCGAGTACGGACATTGCAGATGAATATTCCTTTACCGAACCGTCCTTAAGTGTGATTTTCATATTCTTTTCCTCCTTTGTGGCGCCTAGACTAGGGGCACTCACATTTATTAATTGTGTCGCGCTATCTCAGGATCTCGCGCCGCAGCACTTCTTATACTTCTTCCCGCTGCCGCACGGACACGGATCGTTCCTTCCGATCTTCGGTCCCTCGTGGCGTACCGTCTGACTGCTCTTCTGTTCCTTGTAGAGAGCGGTCTGCTTTTCCTCATCAAAAATATCGTTCCACTCCTCAAGCTTGTACAGCCAGTCCGCGCCTGCTGCAACCATGTTCTTATAAAGAAGCTCTTTATCGAAGCCGAGTGAGACTTTCGTCTTCTCCGTCATCTTCTCGATGTCATTCGGTTTCTTAAGGCTGTCGTTTATTCCGTCAAGAAAGCCCGTCATCGTCATGATGTCGGTACCGTACTTCTCGGCGAGCTCGGAAACCGTGCCGGTCACTTCCGTGTCGGGATCGGCAAGGAGCTGTTTATATATTCCTTTCTCGACCTCGAAATAGTCAGCCCACATCTGCTGGAGCTTGTTCTTGTCCGCGTTTTCGTCATAGGCCATTTTGCGCCATTTTTCAAGTAATGCCATAGTCATTCCTCACTTTTGTATTTTGCGTTTTTTATTGATATTTCTATATATTTAACCACATCTGCACTATAAAAACAAGAGTTCAGAAGTTACGTCCGGAGCCTGAATGCGTATGCCCGCTGGAGCTCGAATAGCTCGATGAATACGACGATCTTCCCGAAGAGGATGAGCCGGATGATGAAGATCTGTCTGTCTTTACCGGAGAATACTTCCTGCTCGTATGTGTTGTGATGAACCTGTCGACTGCGTCGATGTTCATCGTATCTTTCACCAGATAGATGTCCGCATCCGTCTTGATCGCAGGAGTTTCCATTTTCTTCTTGGCCCGTCCGAGCGTTGTGCCGCCGCTTATCATCGCTCCGATCGCACCGAGCACGCTCATGAGTCCCCAGTACCATCCGGTCCTCGGTACGCGCCCTGTCTTCAGCATATGATCTGCCTGATCAAGGTATTTGTCCGTAGCCTTATATACAGTATATTCGCTTGTCGCAGTGTCCTTGAAGTTACCGAGGAGCCTTGTGGCGTTGACCTCCGTCAGCTTCTCCTCGCAGCCGCCGCTTCCGCATACATATGTAAGGAATGAACCTTCATATGTCTTTAATATGAGAAATTCGAGGCCGTTATCGTCATAAGCACTTCCGATGCACCCGTATCTGTAATACTTTTCGGCGTACTCATCAACTGTCATGCCGAGTGCGGCAACAACCGGTGCAGTGTGAACTATGATATCTGCGCCGTACTTTTCAGAGATTTCATCAGCATGAGCCGTAAGACTTGCGATCTCTTCATCAGTAAAGAGTTCCGCCAGATCATCTATGCGCATTCCTCCCGCGCGGGATGATGCAGGTCCGTTTATGAGCCAGTCGGGCGCGAAAGGATTTCCGTTCCTGTACATCCCCGCGAAATTCTCCGCCCATTCAGCAATGCCGTCCGCATAAGTTCCGGCCACCATATGTTCATAGAGCTCATCATCTATCGCGTTTGCAACTTCCTCGGTGTAGAGCCCCATCGTTTCGGAACCCATGCAGCTCGTCCACCAGCCCCTGTCGTTCGGGTCCATGCATATGAACAGAACGGCGCCCTCATATTCATCTCCGCGCCCGTATCCGTTCATCTCGTAAAAATCAGCCGCGTAGACTTTCCGCTCGAGTCCGTGAGTCGACATGTCGGTGAAGATCACGATATCCCTGTCGAGCTCATCACGCAGTTCCCATAACCTGTCAGATATGGATTTTTCCTCTGCATCGCTCAGCATGTCGGCATCATCGACAACTCTCGGCGCTTTATCATTATGAAAGAGCTCGAAGGTCGAAATATCCTCGGCGTACCAGTAAGGCATTCCGGAAGCCGTAGCTCCGTTTCCGTTAGCTGCTCCGTCGCCGGCCGATTCCTGCGGATTTTCCGCGTCAGCGTTCTCGGCGCTAGACGTCGTATCTGTTTTGGCTGCAGCTTCTGTGTTTTCTGCTTCGATATTTTCAGCGTCAGCGGATTTTTCAACCGCCTCATCTATTTCTGCTTCCTGCGATGAAAGCTTTTCCTCTCCGCTGTCTGCTTCACCGGTGCCGTGGTCCCTCAGGTAGTTCGAGATATATCTCTGCCCGCCGTAGAGTATGCCGTACACGCCGTATTCTTCCTTGTATTCTATGATGTGCTGCTCGGCATAATCGAGATACTTTCGGTCTACGAGCTTGTCGGCTCCGCCGAAAGTTGCTATCTCAACCTTTTCGTTATCCGGATCGCAGATCACGATGAAGCAGATCCTGTCAGGACCGTAGCCGTAGCCGTACTGTTCATAGCACAGCCTCGCGCATTCCTCTAACGTGATCCCCTCGTATTCTTCTTCACCGACAGAGATCAGTGCAATGTCCGCACCGTATTTTTTCATGAATTCGATGCAGTCCCTGTCAAGGTCTTCTCTTTCAGCATCCGACAGACCGCCTGTGTTGTCGTTCGCCCTGTAATAATCCTCGCTCCACATTTCCGATGCGGCTGTACTTACAGGAATGAAAAGCGCTGCCGCAGCGATCATGGAACAGATTGTCATAATCAGTCTCTTCATGGCCTACCTCCCCATCAGATAAAGCGCGACGAAAGGAGCCGCGATCGAGATCAGCGCGGCCAGAGCGCGTACGAGATAGTATCTTATGCAGATGCTCTTGTCGATCGGAAGCGTACCGGCGACTTTGCCTGTCTGCCCGTTAACTGCGAACTCGTATTCTTTTCCGTCAAAATCGATCTTGAAGAAATACGCCGGAATAAGAATGTACTTCGCATTCACCGAGGCGGTCAGATGCCCTCCGGTCTTTTTCACATCATCGTATCCCAGTATCCTTGAGCGCGCTGCGCTCTCTGCGGTAGAGAACATCCTCTTCTTAGCACGGTTGGCGATCGATTTCTTCGCCTCATCGAAACGGTCCGAAGTGAAGCCCGCAAGATACCGCATATCAAAACCGACAACCTCGCTCATGTCGAAAGGCTCGATGGAATCCATCATCTGATCCTTTACTTTTCCGCTCGCATCTACCGGCACATCGGAAAAGTCCATCGAGACCTTCCTCTCGAGGTCATATACCGACGTCTCGGTGATTATGTAGTCGCCGCTTCTCGACGAGGTTGAAGTGGTTCCGCTGAATGTAAGCTCACCCGATATGTTTCCTGAGAAAACCCAGAAAGGAACATATACTCCCGAGACCTTGTCCATCTTTCCGCCGGTAAAGAACTTCCGAGGAAGCAGCACCTTGTCCTTGTAGTATTTTGTCATATGCTCAGGAAGCGACTTCGGATCGATCTTGAAAGGGATGATGCCGTCAGGACGCAGCTTTCCTGAAACCTTCTGCGTCAGAACGACATTGCTGCCGCAGTACGGGCATGTCATCGAAATCTGCTCGGGAGGAGCAATGAGCTCCGCGCCGCATGACTTGCAGTGATAGATCGGAACTGCTTCCGCCGATGCATCCACCGCCTGATCATTGAGGCTTTCAAAATCGAATCCCTCGATGACATCTTTGGCCGGCTTTGCCGCTTCTTCAGCCGTTGCTTCTTCCTTGCTCTCTTCCTTCTCGATCTCTGCCGTGGTCCCGCACCAGTCGCATATCATCTTCCCCGTTTCCGGGTCGAATCTCATGGTAGCGCCGCACGCCGGGCAGCTCATCTCTTTTACGCTGTTGTCTGGCATGTATTCTCCTGTCTTTTCTGTTGTACTGAAAGATTCTGTCAGTACTGGCTTATCTGATCGTCCGCATCATCCGTCGTCTTGTCTATGTCGTTTATGATGACGTCATATGATATGTTCTCGTTGACGTTCACTGTAACCCTGTCCCCGACCTTATGGCCCATGAGCGCTTTTCCCATCGGGGATTCAATGCTGATGAGCCCGATGAGCGCATTGCTCCTTATCGTCGTAACGATCTTGTACTGCTCGATCTCGCCGTCATCGACGATCTCAACGGTGACGGTGTTGTTTATGCCCACTTCGTCATCCGCCGACGTATCATCTATTATGTTCGCGGTCCTTACCATCCTGTCGAGGTAACGTATCCGCGACTCGTTCATATTCTTTTCGCGCTTAGCGGCATAATACTCGAAGTTCTCCGACAGGTCTCCGTGCGCCCTCGCGATCTTCACGTCCTCTATCAGCTTCGGACGCAGAGTCAGCTTCCTGTACTCTATCTCCGCCTCCATCTTGTCTATATCCGACTGCGTAAGGTTATCCCTCATCTCTTTCCTCCTTTTCGTCCTGAGAAGATTCCCACTCTTCCATGAGTTCTAAAAGTTCCGCTTCTGCGGCATCGATTTTTTCCTGTATCTCGCCGAGCCTGTCATAGTCGGTGGCATGCTCAGGTTTACATAATTCATCCTTTAATTCACTGATTTTCTCTTCGGTTTCCTCTATCTTCTCTTCAAGCTTTTTTATGCGGCGCTTCTTCCTCTCGGCCTCTTTTCCTGCGAGTCTTTCGGCCTGCGAGGCCGAAACGGCAGTGACCGCAGATGGTTCCAGATCCTCGTTTTTCCCGGGATCCGAGTTGCGTTCACGGCTCTCGTTTTCAGAATTATGTAAACCGCTTATTTTTTCAACGTAATCATCATAACCGAACGGATACAGCGTTACTTTGTCCTGTCTCATATCGAGAATCTGTGTCGCGGCCTTCTTCACGAAATAACGGTCGTGCGAAACGAAGATCGCTGTGCCCGCAAAATTCACCAGCATCGCTTCTAGCGTTTCCTTGCCGATCATGTCCATGTGGTTCGTCGGCTCATCGAGTATCAGAACGTTCGGCTGTCTGTGGAAGATCTTCGCAAGGCAGAGCCTCACACGTTCGCCTCCTGAGAGCGCCGAAACTTCCTTGAACACTTCATCCTGGGTGAACAGGAAAGCACCGAGCTGATTTCGCACCTCGGTTTCAGTGAGCGCCGGGAACTCGTCCCAGTAGTCATCTATAACCGTTCCTTCGGACGTGTACATGGCCATGCGCTGGTCGAAGTATCCTATCTGGACGTTCACGCCGAAACGGAAATCGCCTGAAACGGGCGGAAGCTCTCCGACGAGGGTTTTGAGCAGTGTTGATTTTCCGATGCCGTTGTCGCCGATGACCGCAAGCCTCTCGCCTTTCTTAAGATCAAGGCTCACCGTCGCGAGCGCGCATCCGTCGTAACCGACTGAAAGGTCTTTCGCAAGGAGTACGTCCTTTCCGGTCTCGAGCTTAGGCTTGAACTCGGCGCGGAAGCTTTTCGTGTCGTAATCCGCGGGCCTTGCAACGAGCTCCATGTGCTCTATCATCTTCAGCTTCGAGCGGGTCATCGCAACCTTCGAAGGCTTGTTCTTGAAGCGCTCGACAAGTTCCATGAGACGCTTTATCTCCTTCTGCTGCGCAATGTGGTCCTTCAGCTGCTTCTCATAGCGTTCCTTCTTCTGTACGACATAGTCTGAATAGTTCCCGGAAAACCTCGTAACTACGCCGTAAGTTATCTCATATACAACGTTCACTATCCTGTCAAGGAACATTCTGTCATGGCTCACGATGACGACCGCGCGGCTGTAATTGCGCAGATAGTCCTCGAGCCATGCGACAGTCGACATGTCCAGATGGTTCGTCGGCTCATCGAGAAGAAGTATGTCCGGTTTCGACAGAAGAAGCTTTATGAACGCGAGCTTCGTAAGCTGGCCTCCCGAGAATTCCGAAAGCCTCTTTTCCTTATCGGAAAGCGCAAAGCCGAATGATACGAGCATCGAATCATATTCTTTCTCGTAATAGTATCCGCCCCTGTCGCGAAAATCATCCATGAGCGCCGTGTATTCGGCCGCCAGTTTCTCTGCCTCTCCGGGAGCAGCTTTATCCATGAGGGATACAAGCTCGTCGATGCGCGATTTTTCGTCAAGTATTATCTTAAAAACTTTCTGTATCTCTTCATCGAGCGTGAGGCTTAAGTCGTCGAATGTGATCTGACGCAGATATCCGATGGCCGGGTTTCCGGGCGCCGAAATGCTCGGCTCCTTCCCGTCAGTCTTCGTCAGGCCTACCTCGCCCGCGATGACTTTTAAAAGCGTCGTCTTACCGGCACCGTTCCGTCCGATGACCGCTATCTTCTCATTCTTGTTTTTGACTTCGAAATCAAAGTCCGATAATACAGTATCGGCCGCGAACATTACGCGGCCGCCTTTAATCTGATAGATCATTTTTTAGAATATTATTGCTTAACCAACAAGGATCCGAGCATCTTGAATCCGTACTTCACATAGTTGCAAAAAACAGACGGATGGCGTACGCACTCGCCCATTTTCTTGAGTATATATCCGGGGCGCAGATAGAACGATAGCAGGATGTTCTTCCGAAGCTTCTCGACCTCGTCCTGCGAAAGGTACTTCGTGCCAGTAAGCGCCGAATGGAAAAAATCGCACCCGAGCGGAGAATCCGCGATAAGGTCCATCTCCTTCGCCGCCCTGTAAAGTTCTGTTCCGTAGAACGGAAGGGCCATCTTGACCTCGATGAAATCAGGCCGCTGCTGCATTATCATCTTCTTCGTAGCTAGGATGTGCTCCTTGTTCTCCCACGGGAATCCTATGACATAGAAACCCCAGAACGGGAGTCCCACCTCATGGCACCACTTTGCGGCGCGCAGGTTCATCTCGACTGTCGTTCCCTTCTTCAGCGTCTTCAGCATCTCGTCGGATCCCGATTCGAAACCGAAAGCCACCATGAAACATCCCGCTTCTTTCATGAGCTCGAGCGTTTCCTTAGAAAGCGGGTTAACCCTAGAGTTCGCCGTGAAAGCTATCTTTCCGTGGAGAGGGGAATTGATGATCAGTCCGCACATTTCTTTTACCCATGCAGGGTTTATCGTGAACGTGTCGGCTTTGAAGAAAAAGTTCCTGATGCCGTGAACGTTGTAGCATTCCGTCAGTTCATCCATCACGTTCTGCGGGCTCCTGAACCTGACGCATTTTCCGCTGATGACAGGGGTCAAACAGAACACGCATGCGGAAGGACATCCGCGCGAAGTCTGTAT
>JAILNQ010000060.1 GCA_024691425.1 Lachnospiraceae bacterium | reverse complement strand
ACTCATTATAAATCATGAATTTATAAACCGAAGGAATCGCAAAAGAACCATTAGCGAAAACGGTTTCTATATTAAGTGAACTTCCGGGATAGATTACAGGGTTTACAGATTTATATTTCAAGCCTTCAAAGCTAGCTTCCTTGCCCCTAACATAGAAATTAATTTGATAGCTTCTTCCGCTACCATCTGTTGCTTCAGCCTTAACATAAACTATTCCGGTTTTGTCCAGAAGAGCATATCCGGTGTCAGGATTCAGCCTGGCACCACTGACCGTGTATTTCAATTTCGGATTAGCCGTGTCCGGATTTATTTTAAACATCGATGAAAGATCAAGCGATGTATCTTTAATGAATGCATAATAGCCCCAAACAAACTCACTCGCAAAATCCGAATAAGTAATATACGATGTCGGATTATACAGAGTAAGCGTAAGTACGTTGGAACTGACAGATCCGGAATATGCCTGCACCTTTATTTCTTTCGGTGAACTTATGCTATACCCCTGTTCAATTTTAAAAGAGCCATCATTATTGACCTTGAAATATGATTGGGCATCACTTGGGCTGACAATTTTCCAGTTTACCTCTGTAGACCCCTCTGTGATACTATTTCCATCATTCAGAACAACCTTCGGAGTGAAGTTCATTCCTTTCGTGATAGCTCCTACACCTGAAGGATCTGAAATCACAATATTCTTTATCTTCGATCCAACGTATACTGCAACCGTATCGGAAAGATTGGAACCGTCCGCAGTTGTGGCAGTTACCGACGTCTCGCCGGGGGCAATAGCCTCAACGTATTGTTTGCCGTTAGAATCCAGCTTAATAACCGCAACCTTCTCATTAAGAGATTTAAGCACGAAATGCTGCGACGCTTCAGACGGTAGAACCTTGATCTCATCTGTAGTGAACTTATATGTTTCTTTGTCGCCTACTGTTAAATTAATTGATTCCTTGAGAATCTGAATCTGGTCAGGAACCTTCTTTACCTCTACAGGTATCACTGCAACGGTGTAACCGTCCGCAGAAGAAACAGTTATTTCAGCACTTCCCTCGCATATACCCTTGACTTTTCCGTTCGCATCGACAGTTGCGAATTCAGGATTTGATGAAGCCCATGTAAGCTTCCTGTTCTTTGCAAACGCCGGAAGCGCTTCCGCAGTGAAAGCAACTGTTTTATCTATAGCGATCTCAGCAACATTTCCGGCCGGAAATACTGTTGAAGGCTGACCTTTTTCTGCGGTAACAGTTATGTTCCCGGGGATGCTGACCTTTATCGTTTCAACCTGTGACTCCTCAAATGTATACTTGTACTCCGAAACAACACTCTCACTTCCAAAAAGCAGTGTCTGCATGCAGAGTGTGACGCTACCAGCACCTTCAAGTTTGATACTTGTTCCTGACTTACATGTTCTGACTGCTTCTGCTTTCGTATTCGGGTCAAGTGGTTTCTTCCCGTTCAGGGTATAGTAGATAACGGCATATTTTGAATACTCATATCCATTCGGAAGAGAAATGACAATATTCTGTCCCGACGGAATAACTCCGCTCTCAATACTTGCCTGCGGTGTGGGAACAAAAGTGTCGATGTTCATGGCAGCCGCAATATCAACGCATCCGGCGCCAAGAGCATATCTGCTCTTTAACGGCCTTGCCGTTTCTTTAAGTATTGACTCAACATCTGAGGGAGAAAATGAGAGATTGCTCGCAAAAAGAAGCGCTGCGCAACCTGATGTTACAGGCGTAGCCTGGCTCGTTCCGTTCATTCCCTCATAATTCTGTCCGTTAACAGTCCTAATGCCCGCACCGGCATCTTTCTTCCCCGATGCCCATAAAGGCTGGGCTCCGGAGAATGTCGGACTGTTCAAATCGACTGCGTTTTCACCTCCGGGAGCCGCTATATCAACCCAATCACCATAATTCGAGAAAGAGGATTTTTCGTAGCTTGCGTTGAGTGCCGCAACACTCATTACGCCCTCATAGGCAGCAGGATAGTGATATGACGATACATCATCGTTACCGGAAGCGGCAATTACCAGAATTCCTTTCTTCCGAGCTTCAAGGAGTACCGCCTCATAAGCGCTGTTATAGCTCCCGCCACCGAGACTCATATTTATTACACGGATGTCCTTGCTTCCTTTATCCTGTACAACCTTTTTTAATCCGACTAATATATCATCATCTGAGCCGCTTCCATCCCTGTTAAGGACACGGTATGAATCTAAAACAACACCGGCTGCGACGCCTCGGCCGCCGATATTGTTGTTCGCAATATTGGCAATGATCCCGGCAACATTCGTTCCATGGCCGTCCGTGTCTCCGCCGCCCTTTTCATAAGCGGTCTGACCGCTTTCATTTTCCAGACTTACGAAATTCTGATGTGTTACTGTCCCGAAATCAGCATGTTCATAATTAATACCGGTATCAAGAACGGCAACATGGATCTGCTGAAGATTGGTCTTCAATGATGATCCGGACTTATCGATCTTATCCCAGACATATTTGTCATTGACCTTGTTGTGATACCACTGATACATGCCTTCGTACTGTTCCGAGTGCACCTGCAGCATCGGATCCCTGAATTCTTCCTCATTGCTCGTATCATTGACAGAATAAGCTTCTCTGTAGTAGTTAGGATAAACTGCGGGAAGATTGTTAGATGTGTCCGCACTGAGCTTCACGAACGTCTCAACTGAATCAAGACTTGCCGTGCCTGCATTCCCAATGAGCTTATCCGTGCTAGGTCTTCCCGATATCTTAAGAAGCGCAACGCCGTACCTGAAAGATTCGACCGTAACGGTATAGCCGGTGCTTTTCGCATAACCCTCAGCTATCTTCTCGGCTTCCCCCTCTGTATCGCAGA
>JAILNQ010000124.1 GCA_024691425.1 Lachnospiraceae bacterium | reverse complement strand
GATGGGTCTACGGATGCATCCCCGTCGATCGTCAGAGGTTTTAAGTTCAGCAATTTAGCTAAGTGCAGGCTTATCAATTTCAGCCGTAATTTCGGCTCGCATGCAGGATACCGTGCCGGAATAAAGAATGCATCATACGATATATGCACGTGGGTTGCGGCGGATCTGCAGGATCCTTTCGAGCTTATTGACATTTCATATGAGAAAATCATAAAGGATGAAGTTGATGCGGTATATGTCGGCAGGTCGACGTACGAGGTGCCGTTCTTCACGAAGCTTTTCTCGCATATGTATTCCACACTTATGCAGAAATATGCCGTTCCGAAGTACGAGCCGGGCGGATATCAGACGATCGTTTTTAACAGGAAGATCATCGATTACCTGAATGAGAACATGGAATCCAATTCATCGATACTTCTGCAGATCGTGAATGCAGGCTTCAGATCGGAAGTCATACATCTTGATTTTACGGAGAGGAAGGCGGGACGATCTAAGTGGAGCCTCAGCAAGAAAGTGAAGCTCGCCATAGATTCGTTCGTGGCATTCTCGTTCATGCCTATACGTCTCGTGAGCCTTGTCGGTGTCATCATGTTCATTGCAGGTGCGCTCTATGGCATCTGGGTCATCATCAATAAGTTCATCAGCACAACCGTCGTATCGGGTTATTCGACACTCGCGTGCCTGCTCGCACTCGGGTTCGGCGTCACGAACATTTCGCTGGGAGTCATAGCGGAATATCTCTGGCGCGCATATGATGCGTCGATGAACAGGCCCGTTTTCATCATTTCGGAGATCGTCGAGCTTAAAAGCTGAAATGCATTAAGGTACATAAATGCTGGAAAAATACAGAAAAAACGAGGGATTCAGGCATATGTTCTGGATCACCGCTATATATATAGCCACTCACGGATTTCTTCTTGTTGCTACAGGAAGATGGTGGGATGACTGGGCGTATGCCGACAGGAACTGGGATTATATGATCGGGGTGTTCATGCAGTCATCACTGCCGCTGCATGCCGTCATAAATGCAGGAACATGGCTTTTCCCTGCAGGATTCTACAGGATTCTTACTTTCATATACTTTTATGTCGGAGCGATTCTCTTTTATAAAATTCTGAAAAAGACCGGGCTCTTCTCTTCGGATGCATGCTTCTGGATCGTGATGCTCTATGTCGGAATTCCTATAAACGATGCTAGGATGGCATGGATAAATTATGCATATTCATTCGGCCTTTTCATGTTCTTCATAGCGTTTTATACGACCACGGTCTTCAAGGAGAGTACAGGATGGCGGCGCATCATTTTCAGGATACTGTCGCTCATACTTCTTATGGTCTCGTTCGATACGGAATCGATAATGATGCTGACTCTCCTTATTCTCGGTTATCTTTACCATGATGATCTGAAGGAGGGCTGGAACTGGAGGGAAGTAAAGAAAAACGTAAAGAAGATCGCGGGTACGGTGATCCGTTATCCGGATTTTCTTTTTGCCCCCGTTGTCTGGTATTTCGGTGACAAAATGCTGTTCCCGGGGTACGGGATTTACGGAGGCCATAGCTACATAGGATGGGATACTCTTCCGCTGATCGTTCTGCATGCTCCGAAAAATGCGCTCATAACTCTGGCGAACATTTTGAGCTCTTATTACCATGCTTTTTCTGGATCGGCAGCAGCAGTCACAATTACAGCGGCAGCAATGGCGGTTTATGTTTTTGCAGCCTTTCGGATGGCGAAGAAGAATCCGCCGGAGGACGCAGAAGAAAAAACCACGCAGCTTCTGCTGATGCTGATTCTCGGCGTTATAGTGTATGTCCTGGGGTTTTTCCCGTATCAGGTTCACAGGGATTCGGCGATAGGAAATACATTCACGAGAGGACGCGATACGATGCTTCTCGGAATGGGTACGGCCATCATGCTGTTCTACGGTCTTCGCCTGATACTCAGGCGTAAGATCGCAGAACCGATCATGATAGCTCTTGCCGTTCTGGGGATTGTGCATTTTAATATCACATATCTCGACTGGCAGGAGAGTGCATACCAGCAGTTCGAGCTGCAGCGGGAGATGGCCGAAAATACTGACCTTCAGACTGATGATACGTTCCTCATAATGTACAGGGGCGCTCTGATAAACGCAAATTACTGTCAGACGATCGGTAATTCGTGGGAGGTTTTAGGCCCCGGAAACTGCTTCTATATATGCGGTACGATCAACATGCCGTATATCATGAACGATAGTGAGCACAAGGACTGGATACTGAACAACTGGAAGATGACCGACTACACAAAAGGAGACGGAGTGATAGACGGCATAGTTTTCGTGGACTATGCGGATATCGATACCGTTACGATGATAAGGCAGAAATGGAATGAGCTCTTCAACAGAAATGTGTTCAATGCCTGGCTAGATTCCGAGAAGGATATTAAGTTCGTTCCTATAACACCGGCTGAATCGGACGAGTTATACGAGATGTGCAAAAACGGCTCTCTCAGCGATGAAAAGATATATGAAATGTATTACTGAAAAGGGATAGGTCATATCATGTTCGAAGAGCTTTCACAGTACCGGCATGAATACAAATACATAGAAAATGACGTCAACATGATCTCCATAAGAAGCCGTATGAGGGCACTGATGAAAAGAGATTCCCACACGGATGAGAGAGGTTATTACAGCATCAGAAGCCTGTATTTTGATGACTACAATGACAGGTTCTTAAGGGAGAACATTGACGGCGTGGATGAGCGCATGAAGTGGCGCATAAGAATCTACGACAGAAAATCAGATTTCATCAGTCTTGAGCGGAAGGTGCGCAAATCAGGTCTCATTTCAAAGCAGTCATGCGCAATTTCCCTTGACGATTATTATTCCGTCATGGCAGGGCGTGCGGAAATATCATCTTCTAATCCGCCGCTTTTCAATCTGTTCATAAAGGACATGAGAACGTCGGCGGTAAGCCCCGCGATGATCGTGGAGTACGAGCGGGAGCCGTTCATATGCAGTCAGGGGAATACGAGAGTGACGTTCGATAGGAACATCAGATCATCATCGGAAGTGGATGCGCTGCTTTCCGACAGACCGCTCAGCTCCCGTCCGGTAATGCTTGCAGGGCAGCATCTCATGGAAGTGAAATATGATGCATTTCTTCCGGATTACATTGCTCATGCGATCGAACACGGAAGAATGAGACAGATGACTTTCTCAAAATACTATCTCGCCAGAAAGTTTCCGTATAACGGACTGGCAAAAAGATAAAGACATAAGACAGAGGAGGAAAAAATGACAACATTTGCGGATATTTTCAGAAAATCATTCCTTGAAGGATACACGGGCGTTGAGCTTTCGGCAAAGCAGATAGCGATCGTCATATTTTTTGCGGTGCTTCTCGGAACGTATATCTATATCGTATACAGGTTCTTAACGAAGAGGACGTTCTATTCTAAAAGCTTCAACATTTCGCTCGTCCTCATGTCGGTCATAACCGCGGCGATAATCCTTACGGTTCAGTCGAGCGTAGTTATCTCCCTCGGTATGGTCGGTGCCCTTTCCATTGTACGTTTCAGGACGGCGATAAAGGATCCGATGGATCTCGCATTCCTTTTCTGGTCAATCTCAGTCGGCATAATATGCGGTGCCGGACTTGTCGAGATAGCTATAATACTCTCGGCTGTTGCAACCGTTGTGATCTTCATTCTTGACAGAATCCCGGTACTGAAATCGCCTATGATCCTCATCGTCAATGCACGTGAAAATGCAGATCAGGGGATACTCGATGAGATCAAGAAGAACACGGGTAATTTTGAGGAAAAATCACGTGTCCTTTCCGATGGAAATCTTGAGCTTGTATATGAACTTAGGACGAAGGATGTTCCCGCTCTTTCAAAAGGGATATCATCCGTTGACGGAGTAACTTCGGTATCCGTTCTTTCCCATGACGGAGAAGTCGCCTTTTAACTTTTGCAGGATATGAAGTTAGGGAGTAAATATTTTAAATACATAATAGTCGGTGCATGCACGCTGTTTCTTCTGCTTCTGCTTCTTTTCGCCCCTAGGGCTAAGGCGGACAGCGGTCTTGTCATTTATGATGTGCGCTCTGACAGTCCGAGGATCGTCAAAGATGACGGTTCGATAGAGTTTTCTGATTATGTCCGTATAAAGAATGTCAATGAAAGCGAGTATGATCTTTCCGGACTGTTCCTTTCGGATTCGAGAAGGGGCGGGGATCGTCTTCCGCTTGACGGTATAGTGCTTTTCGGCGGTGAAAGCATACTTGTAAAGCTTGACCCCAGCTGGAATTTTGCTCTGAAGAACACGGGCGATGAGAATGTCTATCTGTCTGATGCAAGGGGAAACATAATCTTCAAGTATACTTCCGACATGAAGCCGATGATGCCGGAAATGTCGGCAGAAAGCGGTATATATGATGAAGAGTTCGCCCTTACGGTTTTAGCACCGGACGGCAACGCGATATATTATACGCTTGACGGGTGCGAGCCTGATGAGAACTCGATGAAATATACATCACCGATAAAGGTTCACGACATTTCTGCCGAACCGAATACGGTCGTAAGCGTCGCAAACATCGTGAAGAATTACCTTGAGGACGAATATGACGGCATTCCGATAGCAAAGCCGATAGAGGAACCCGTTGACAAGGCGTTCGTTGTCAGGGCGGCAGCTATAGATGAGTACGGTAACAGAAGCGATATTGCCACGCGCGTTTTCTTCTTTACCGGCGATAAATACAGGAACATCATTTCTGTTGTTGCCGACCGCGATGACCTGTTCGGTGACTACGGAATAGTATCGGTCGGAAAAGAATATGATGAGTGGTATCTCGGCGGCCAGGAGGGCGACGCGCCGGAGGTGAACTTCAATAAGAAAGGCAGGGAATGGGAAGTTCCGGCCGACATGGACTATTTCCGCGACGGAAAAGAAGTGCTCAGCGAAAAATGCGGACTCAAGCTTTTCGGCAGGACGACTAGAGATGAGCGCGTAAAGAATTTCCAGCTCCGTGCAAGGGACAATTACAGCGGATCGGACGTATTCGGATACGACTTCTTTGATGCAGGAAATTTAAGCGACAGGGTCACGCTCGATGATTCTTTCATAGAATCTTTCTTCTTCTCGCTCGTTTCGGATGAAGAGATAATAACGCATGCAACTACTGACAGAGCGGCGCTTTTTATCAACGGGGAATTCTGGAACAGCATATACATAAGGCAGAAGTTCGACGAGAAATTCTTTCTCGATAATTACGGCATAGATCCCGGAAACCTGATAGTGCTTAACGACACGTTTCCTGAGATCGGCGGAGACGATGAGGCATCATATGAGGAGGCAAGACAGCTGTACCTTGCGATCGATGATTTTGCGGCCGCAAATGATCTGTCGCTGGATGAAAACTATGAGCAGCTTCAGACTATGGTCGATATCGACAGCTACATTGACTATATTGCGATAAATACATGGGCCGGCAACAATGACTGGGATGAATTTACCAATTCGATGTGCTGGCGCGTCAGAAAGCCGTATGACAGCGGCTACGGTGACGGCAGGTTCCGTTTTATGCTTCATGACGGGGATATCATTTTCAATGACGTGATCTCTATCATGGATCAGGATTACATTGACGGCAGTCCGTTGCTCAAGGGACTCATGACCAATGAAAGCTTCAGAGAAAAGCTTTCGGCCCGCCTTGTTGAACTCGGGAATACCTCTTTTTCGGATGCACATATCAAAGAAGAGCTCTCGGACGAAAAGTGGGATGAGCCAGAAAAAGAATTAATAGCAGCTTTTTTTGAAACGAGAAAAGAGAAGATACTCAGATTTGCAGAGGATCTCATTGATGAAGACTGAAAAGATCAATCTCATATACAGGCTTATCGCTCTTATGGTTTTCGCGGCAGCATGTCTGTTCATATACAGGGTTGTTCATGCGGGGATCCTTGCGCTTCCTTATCCAAAGGAACTTCTGGAGCCTTCGAATGTATCGCTGACGAGGCTTTTCATCGAGGGAAAGAGCCCTTATACCCTGTCTGCGCTCGGCTGGGAAATCCCCGGGATCAATTATGATTACCCGTTCCTTAACAGCCTCATAGCCGCCGGCATAGCGAAAATCACCGGATGCTCAGCACCGGTTGCGCATTTTGCGATTTCGCTCTCATGCATACTTCTGTCGGCAGTCATAGGATTTTCGCTCATGAGAAAATACGCCGCAACGCCTGTTACGCCTGTGCTTGCCGCACTTCTTTTCATGTTCTGCCACTGGAGGTTCGGATACATATCCGCGGCACCCGATGACTTAGGTCTGCTTCTTCTGCTTCTGTCGATGTGCGCCGCAGTCTCACCTAAGGTTAAGAACAAGCCGCTAGTGTGTGCAGTTCTCATAACGCTGTGCTTTTATACGAAGCAGTATTTCGTCTTCATAGCTTTATGCATATTCATATATATGCTGCTCTATTCGAAGCGTGATGCTCTGATGTTTGTGGTATATTCGGCGGCAATAAACATAGCAGCTGCCGTGATCGTAACGGCCTTCTGGCCGCTTTACTGGACATACTCAATAATGTTCATGTATCTCGGCACCATCACCGGAATGGGCAACGGATTCTTAACGCTCCTTGATCAGGTGAGCTATCTTCTGGCTGCCTTTGCGGCTCTTTTTGCGGTACTGGCATTTGTCGCCGTCAGGGCGCTCGCAAGATTCGTAAAGAAAAAGACAAAGCTTTCCGAAGTGAAATTCAAAGAGAATGATGCGTTCACGCTCTGTGCTGTTTCGATCCCTGTGATGCTCGTTCCTCTTATATTCCTCGGAAGAAACGATGGGGCTTTCATTTCCTACTTCCTTCAGCTCTGGATGCCGTTCATCGTCATAGTGACTCTCGCAAGTGCAGAGAAAATAAAAGATGAGGTTCCGGCAGCGGTAGCCGTATCGGCATATATCATAGCAGCGCTTTTCGTTACGTACTTCGGCTTCGGAAAGCTCCCGCTCCATGTGCTCACAAAGGAAGAGATCGCCGACTGGCAGAAGGCATATTCATATGTCGAGCAGTACGGGAAGGACGGAGACGTATTCTATTCAAGAGGACTTTCTGATCTTTATGCTGAGAGGGGAGGAGGCCAGTGCGTCTGCGGCCACGATGCTGAGGCGTTGAGCACGTATACGAGGGATCTTGCCGTCTGCTCAGAAACTATAGCCGCGATATTCCCGTATTCACACGATATTGCTGTCAAAAACATAGACTATCATGATAAAATACAGAAAAAGGCCGCTGAGGGCGGCTATTCGCTGATCACGTTCGAGGAACCGGGACTTTACAGGACATTGACTGATGAGGTGTGCGAGGAAAACGGATACATATGCATAGACCGGCTGAACCTCCAGCTCGGCAACATGCCATACGAAACTGCTTTTTATGTACGGGAATGATCAATATGACTGAAGACGTAATGGAATTCTACAAAGGAAAAAAAGTGCTTATTACGGGCCATACCGGATTCAAAGGCTCATGGATGACGGCCGTGCTGCTTCTTTTAGGTGCCGACGCCATCGGATATGCCCTTCGGCCTGATGAAAAACCGAATCTGCACGAGCTTTGCGGCTTTGATGGCAAGGTGACCGGTTATCCCGGAAAGCTTACGAATGTCTATGGAGACATAAGGGACTTAGAGCTTCTTAGGGAAACTTTTGATAAAGCCAGGCCGGAGATAGTGATCCATATGGCTGCGCAGCCGCTTGTGCGGCGCTCGTATGAGGATCCTGTCGGGACATACAGCACGAATGTTATGGGAACGGTCAACGTTCTTGAGTGCTGCCGTACGCAAGAAAGCATAAAGAGCGTGATAAATGTTACGACAGATAAGGTATACCGTAACCAAGAAAGGGCTGAAGGCTACAGGGAAGATGAGGAGCTTTGCGGATATGATCCTTACTCGAATTCCAAATCGTGCTCTGAGCTTGTGACTGACAGTTACAGGAATTCATTCCTGCGTGATAAGAATATAGCAGTTACTACGATGCGTGCAGGTAACGTGATAGGCGGAGGAGACTTCGCGAAGGACAGGATAATCCCGGACTGTGTCAGAGCCGCAATGGCCGGAGAGGACATTATAGTCAGAAATCCGCGGTCCACAAGGCCTTACCAGCATGTGCTCGAGCCGGTCATCTGTTATCTTTGGACCGCGGCCAGGCAGTATACTGATCCGTCAATAGCCGGATGCTATAATGTCGGCCCCGATGATGAGGATGCGGTCACGACCGCACAGATCGCAACGAAGTTCTGCGACCTCTGGAATGCAAGAAGCAATAGCACGACCGCCTGGAAGGATGTATCGGACGGAGGTCCTCATGAGGCGAATTATCTGAAACTTGACTGTACGAAGATCAAGGAGGAACTGGCATGGCATCCTGTCTGGAACATTGACAGGGCGATGTCAGAGCTCGTCAGATGGTACAAGACATACTCAGAAGGCGGGGATCATTGTGAGGTCATGCATGATCAGATCATGACTTATATTGAGGAAAGCCGGAAGAAATGAAGCCTGTCGTCGTCATAACCAGATTCAATCTCGCATCGAGATACAGATACCGCAAGCTCTATAGCGATGTTCCTGAAGGGTATTACCTGTTCCTTGACGAGGAATATCTTGAAAAGAGGTTCGCGATTTTCGAAAAATACACATTTCCTTCGTTTGCCGCACAGACCGACATGGATTTCAGATGGATCGTGATGTTCCACAAGGATACGCCTGACCGGTTCAAAGAGCGCATCAGCGGCTATGAAAAAAAGCTTCCTGTGTTCGAACCCTGCTTTCTAGGAGATGATGAATCGGAGAATTTCCTCGATGAAATAAAAAAGACGCTTGCCGCATATGATGAGACGGGCGTTATTTCCGCACGTGTCGACAATGATGACATGATACACAGGACATTTGTCGAAAGGATCAAGAAGGACGCACCGGACCAGGGCATACTCTCGTTCGCGAGCGGACTGCAGTACGACACGAGAACGAAAAAATGCATGAGATATTCATACGTGAACAATCACTTCATGTCATATTCGTCGAAGACGGGCGGAGACGACATGAATATCTATTCTTTTCAGCATACTGATGTTGATAAGGCGACAGATGCCAGGAAGGCTGTTATAAGAACGAAAATCCCTATGTGGGTGGAGATAGTATCGGGCACGAACTGCGTGAACGAGATATGGAACAGGCCTTCGAAGGTTTTTGTTCCTTATGCCGTAAAGCAGGAATATCCCGCTCTTGAGCTTAAGTGGTCTACGAAGCCGCAGTGGGTGCTTTCGACGGCTCTTGCGCTTCCGGCCGCGTTCTTCAGAATGTTCTTTGATGTCATTTCCCTTATCAGGCTCCGTTTTTGACTGTAATACTTAAAAATGATAAAATATCTGTCATGAAAAAGATAAGCGTAATGATCCCGTGCTACAACGAAGTTGAGAACGCGGAACTCATGGCCAATTCAATAATCAATGTGTTTGCTGAAGCACTTCCCGAGTACGATTACGAGATAGTGTTCATCGACAACTGTTCTAAGGACGGCACAAGGGATGTCATCCGTAATCTCTGTGCGCATAATCCCAAGATCAAGGCGATTTTCAACGTCACGAATTTCGGGCAGTTCAATTCACCGTTCTACGGCATCTGCCAGACGACAGGCGACTGCACCGTGTCCATAGCGGCTGATTTTCAGGAACCGGTGAACATGATCCCGGTATTCGTCCGTGAGTGGGAAAAAGGCCATAAGATCGTAAGCGGCATTAAGACATCCAGCAAGGAGTCGGGCATACTGTTCTTCCTTCGGAGCTGCTATTACAAGGTTATCAAGAGGATGTCTACGGTTAAGCTTATTGAGCATTTTACGGGCTTCGGCCTTTATGATAAAACATTCGTAAGGCTCCTGAGGGAGCTTGATGATCCGATCCCTTTCCTTCGCGGAATAGTTGCGGAATACGGAGAGGGCTTCAATATGACGGAAGTTACATATGAGCAGGAGGAGCGCCGCGCGGGGAAGACTCACAACAATTTCTACAGCCTTTATGACGGCGCGATGCTGAGTTTTACAAGCTACACGAAGGTAGGCTTAAGACTTGCCACTCTGATCGGGTTCGCGGCAGGTGTGATAAGCTTTATCATTGCAATCGTCTACCTTGTGCTGAAGCTTACTCACTGGGATTCGTTCTCAGCCGGATATGCACCGATGACGATCGGCGTGTTCCTGCTCGGATCCATTCAGCTGTTCTTCATAGGGTTCCTCGGTGAATATGTTCTGAACATCAATACCCGCGTGATCCATCGTCCCGTTGTCGTGGAGGAAGAAAGGATCAATTTTGATTAAGGGAATATACTTTTCTCAGGTAAGACCGGGGGAAACGGCTCAAGGGGCCGTAATGAAGGTTTTTGACGAGATAAGCGCATTCGAGCGTGCCGGTTTTGAGATGAATCATGTCAATGCCGAGCCTGTCTCAAAAGGTCTGCGGAAGACTCATCTCGGCAAAGGCGTATGTGCGGCGATACCGTTCACATACGTCTTTTCGGAGTTTAAATACAAGCCGGAATATGACGGCAGGGATTTTTACTACTTCAGGTTTGAAGCGGCCGACTGCCGGTATACCGCGTTTCTTTTAAAGCTTAAGAAGCACAATCCGGATTCGAAGATCATCATTGAATTCCCTGACTATCCGAATACGTATTGGCTGAAGGGCATAGTTTATCTGCCCCTTCTTCTGAAGGATATTGCGGCAAGAAGTAAATACAGGAAGTGCGTGGACCGCTTTGCGGTTCTTGACAGCCAGTATAAGGTGATCCACGGCGTGAAGACGGTCACTTACATGAACGGCATCGACGTTTCTAGGATACCGGTAAGATCGCCCGGAGGATACCGGAAAAAGGATCGGATCGACGTAATAGGCGTCAGCACGATGTTTCCGAATCACGGATATGACAGGTTCATCAATTCCATGGCTGAGTATTATAGATCAGGCGGAGTGCGCAATATCATCTTCCATGTCGTCGGGGATGGACCGGGGCCGGAGCTTACACGATACAAGAGTATGGTGAAAGAATATGGCCTTACGGAAAGGGTTGTATTCCATGGAAGGCTCGTTGGAGACGATCTTTACCGGCTTTTTAGCGGATGCGATCTCGCGCTCGAATGTCTCGGGGCATTCAGGAAGGGACTCGATCTCAGCTCATCGCTTAAGTCGAGAGAGTATATGGCAGTCGGGATTCCTTTCGTGACGGGATGCATTATAGATATCATTCCGGACATGGATAGCCCCTACGTCATGAAGATCGCTAATGATGAGAGCATTCCGGATATGAAGGAGATCATTGCATTTGCTGACAGAGTATACGCTGATGAGCCTGAAGAGGATATCATCAGGAACATGAGACAATTTGCCAGTGGACACTGCACTTATGACAGCACGTTGGGAGATGTGATCGCTTACATCAGATCCGGCATCTGATATGGTATGTGTCAAGTTTTCTATGAAAACTTGACATGCGGCGTCGGCCCTTCGACGCAGTCGAATTTCAATGGGCCGATGTTCAATCGCAAGAAGGAGAATAAAATGAAATACGCACTCATAGGATGCGGCAGGATATCGCCGAACCATATCCAGGCGGCACTTAACAATGATCTTGAGATTGTTGCGATATGCGATGTCGCCCCTGATAACATGAACGACAAGAAAGCAAAATTCGAGCTTCCTGATTCCGTTAAACTCTATACGGATTATAAGGAAATGCTTGATAGCGAAAATCCTGAGCTTGTTGCAATTGCCACGGAATCGGGAAAGCATGCTGCGATCGCTCTTGACTGCATAGAGAGGGACTGCAACATAATCATAGAAAAACCGATAGCGCTCTCTCTTGAAGATGCCGACAGGATTATCGAGGCAGCAGAAGAAAAAGGAGTCAAGGTCTGCGTCAATCATCAGAACAGATTCAACAAGTCGATCGCGAAGATCCGCGAGGCGCTTGAAAAGAACAGGTTCGGAAAGATGTTCTACGGTACTGCCCACATAAGATGGTGCAGGGATCACGAATACTATGACAGGGCTTCATGGAGAGGCACATGGGAACAGGACGGCGGCGCCCTGATGAATCAGTGCATCCATAACATAGATCTGCTCCGCTGGATGATGGGGGATGAGATCACCGAGGTCGTCGGAATGACCGACAGGCTGCGCCATGATTACATAGAGGCAGAGGACCTCGGAATCGCACTTGTAAGGTTCGCGAACGGCTCGTACGGCATTATCGAAGGCACTACGGATGTTTATCCGAAGAACCTTGAGGAGACGCTTTACCTTTTCGGCGAAAAGGGCACTGTTAAAGCAGGCGGGACCAGCGTTAACAAGATAGAGGAATGGCGGTTTTCCGATATGCTCGACGACCCGCAGGAGATAATGAAGCAGTTCGCCGAAAATCCTCCGAATGTTTACGGGTACGGCCATACACCGCTCTACGCGGACGTGATCGATGCCATAAGGACTGACCGGAAACCTTATGTTGATGCCAAAGCGGGAAGAAGAGCGCTTGAGCTCGTGCTTGCCATATACAGGTCGGCTGCGAGGGGCGAGACAGTGAAGCTCCCTCTTGATAAATGCTCCACAATGGAATTTAAGGGACGGTTTTCGTAAATACCAAAATGATTCTGGACTTAACTCATCTGTCATCCGAATACACGAAAAGGCTCAACGGGATCGCCGGAGAGATAAAGGCAGAATATACTCTTTTTGTCGACGAATGCTGCCGGAAATACAGCGATGAGCTTTTCTGGGTGACTCCCTTTTCGAGCAGGAACACATATAATGACGCAACCTATATGCAGATATGCAGGGTGCTTCTGGCTGAGGAAGCAGTTAGCTTGGGCGATGCCGATGAGGTGATAACAGGCACACGCGGTGAGTATCTGACCTTGAAGAAGCATTTTTCGGGCAGGGCAAAGGTTTCATATTCGGCAAAATGCGGCATATCTTTAAGAATGATCGGCATCTTAAAGAGATGGCGCCATTTTTTTAATTTTCTTGCAAGGCAGATCGCATATCGGAAATACGCTTCACGTGAGGAATTCAGCTATCCGGAACATGCATCGGTTGTCATAGGACCGGCGATCAGCACGGACTTTGACGGCTATCATTTCAATGACAGGTATACTACGGGAATAACGCAGTATCATGATGCGCTGTTCCTTCCGTACATTGTCAATCCTAGGAAAATACCTAACAGAGAGCTTTTTGACCGCATAAGGAACTGCAGCAATTACAGGTTCATATACGACAGGAGGCTTCTTCGCATAAGCGATACGCTGCAGATAATAAGATACTGGCGGTATGTCGGCAGAATAATGAATGACGGGTTCCGATATCGAGATATCGATGTTTCGCCCGTGGTCAGGCAGAATCTTATTGAGGGAATGGATAATTCGCCTGCATTCGATGCGATCATCATGCGAAGGATGCTTCAGCGTCTCAGCAATATGAACGTGAAGATCGATCATTTTATCCAGTGGTATGAAGGCAGGTCTTTTGATGTTGCCACTTCCTCGGCGATAAGGGAGTATTTCCCTGACAGTACATGCGTAGGGTATGAAGGCTATCCGCTTACGGAAATAATACTCGGCGGATGCATATCGGCTGAACAGCACAGGACGGGACATGCACCAGATGTCATGGCGGTATGCAGCAGGTGGTTCGAGAAAGATGCGCACCAGTTCTGCAGCGATGTTCCGCTCATATACGTGCCGATACTTCGAAACGACTATGTACTGGTTTCAAAGAGTGCGAAGGGAAATCCCTTGTCCATACTTGTTCTTCTCTCGTATCTTCCCGAAGCATCAAGACAGCTGCTTGAGGGAGTATGGAGTTTCATACGGGGCAATGAGAAGGATTACCGCATCATCGTAAAAAACCATCCGACAAACGAGGGATTTTCTCTTGCGGATTACGGTTTTAACGAGAAAATGGAAGCTGAGTTTGTGAAAGGTAAGCTCACGGACTGTCTTCCCGGAATGGATGCGGTAGTGACTTCAATGACGATCTCAACGCTTGAGGTCGCATTTGCAGGTATTCCGCAGGTGATCATGTATCTCCCCGGTGAGCTCGGCTATACATGTCTTCCTGAGAAAATAAGGGATGAACTATGCAAGGTAGCATACAGCTCTGAAGAGATTGCCGAAAAGCTCGGCGAGTGCCTTTTAGAGGTAGTTGATAATTCGTCTCTTGCAGGCTTTCTGATACCGAAAATACGCGAAAATGTCCTCAGACTGTTCGGGCCGGAATCAGATGCTTAAAATTTGCTTTTGAATCAGTAAAAATGGTATAATAAATGTCTATGTGGAAAGAGAAAGGAAGGTAGATATGGTAGCTGCTTTGTTGATAGGAAGAGCGGGAAGCGTAGGCTTTCCGGGCAAGAATACGACACCTGTTCTGGGGCGGCCTTTTATGGCCTATCCGCTTCTGGCTGCGCTTAATTCAGAAAGCGTAGATAAAGTGTATGTTTCGACGGATTCGCCCGAGATCATGGACATAGCGAGACAGAACGGCGCGGAGGTAATAGTTCGGCCTGATTATCTGTGTTCGAAAGAAGCTCACGGCGAGGATGCTTTCGTGCACGGTTTCAAGTACATCAGGGATGAACTGCATGAGGACGTCGAGATGATGGTATTGCTTCACTGCAACGGTCCCTGTGTTCTTCCGGAACAGATCGATGAAGGCGTAAAGATACTCCGGGAGAATCCCGAGTATGATTCCGCTGTCACTGTTTCTAAGTACAACATGTATTCGACGGTCAGGGCGCGCAAGATCGGTGATGATGGGCTCCTTCATCCGTTCATTCCGTTCGAGTGCTATCCCGAGGACATGAAGATCAGCTGCGACAGGGATGAGCAGGGAGACACATGGTTCGCGGACGTGTGCCTGTCAGTCGTACAGCCCAGATGCCTTGAGGATCTGAATTACGGAATACTGCCTCAGAGATGGATGGGACAGAAGATATACCCCATTAAGCAGTGGGGCGGAATTGATGTTGATTATGAGTGGCAGATGCCTCTGGCTGTTGAGTGGCTCCGTCAGCACGGATTCACCGAGACAGAGCTGCCCTATGAACAGAAGAGGAAATAAACGCATATGAGCGATATCAATGTTGTACCTAATTCAAATTTCATATCGATCGGCGGAAGCGTCGTTCCTGACAATGCGTCAGACGAATACAGGCTTTACAGACGCTGCTGGGATGAGAATCCGAAGAACTTCATCTTAAGAGACATGCCTCTTCACCTTGATATCGAGGCTACGAGCTACTGTAACCTCAGATGCACGTTCTGCGACAGGCAGATACTCGTTGACAAGGGTATGCTCGGAAAGATGGATATGGAACTGTTCCGGCATATACTCGATCAGTTCGATGAGAACAACAGGCTATGGGGTGTTAAGTTCAGCTACCGCGGTGAACCGCTGCTTCATGACGGAATTCCTGAGATGATAAGGTATGCAAAAAGCAGAGGAGTTCTGGATATATATTTCAATACGAACGCGATGCTGCTTACCGAGGACAAATGCAGGCAGATCATAGAGGCAGGGCTTGATCGGATATCGATCTCGCTGGATGGCACTGAGAAGGAAGCTTATGAAGCGGTCAGGATAGGTGCGAACTTCGACACAGTAGTAAAGAACATCGAGACTTTAAGAAGGATGAGGGAGGAGATGAACTCACCGATACCTAAGATCAGGATACAGACGGTCAAGCTTCCTGATACCGATAAGGACGCGTATATAAACAAATGGCAGCCTTATGCTGACGAAGTCGCGATGCTTGAATACACTGATGAAACCAAGCGCGAAACCGGAATCGACGTCAAGTGGGCATGCCCGCAGCTATGGCAGAGACTCACGATCGAGTGGGACGGATCTGTTTTCGCCTGCAATAATGACAGCCTCCGCGGACTCTATCTCGGAAATGCGAAGGAGAGAAGCATCCGTGACTGCTGGCATGATGAAAGGCTGATGAAAGTACGTAAACTTCATGAGCAGGGCAGATCGTGCGAGGTTAAAGCGTGTGACGGCTGCCCGTGGAGAACGGCGCAGATCAGAAAAAGCGGACTGTAAGGGAGAAAATCATGAGATATCTTGTCACCGGTGCGGCCGGTTTCATCGGAGCTGCCGTAGCTAAGAGGCTTGCAGGAGAAAATGAGGTCGTTACCATTGATAACCTTTCGACCGGAAAAGAGGAGAACGTCCCTGAAGGAGTGGAATTCATCAAGGGTTCCGTAGCGGATCCTGGGCTGATACACAGCCTTTCTGACAGGAAGTTCGATGCAATAATCCATATTGCCGGTCAGAGCTCGGGGGAGATCAGTTTCGAGGATCCCGTTTATGACCTTCAGACAAACTATCAGTCGACAGTTCTTCTTCTCGACCTCGCAAGAAGGTGCGGGTGCAGAAAATTCATATATGCGAGCACGATGTCTGTGTACGGAGACCACAACCCTCCGTGCTGCAGCGAGGATACTGACCTCGTTCCGAAGAGTTTCTATGCGGTCGGCAAAACTGCAAGCGAGCATTACATGAGGATCTACTCTGACCAGTTCGGCATTGCCTGTACCGCTCTCAGGCTTTTCAATATATACGGCATCGGCCAGAACATGGATAATCTCAAACAGGGCATGGCCAGCATTTATCTTGCCATGGCGCTGTCCGATCATAAGATCAATGTTAAGGGAAGCAAGGACAGGTTCAGAGATTTCGTTTATATCGATGAGGCGGCAGATGCTTTCATAAAGGCGCTTTCGCGCGAGAGCGGATATGATGTGTTCAACGTCTGCACGGGAAAGGCAACGACTGTCGAGCATATAATAGACATCATAAAGGACGCTCTCCCATATGACATAGATGTGAAATACACGGAAGGAACTCCGGGTGACCAGTTCGGGATCTACGGTGATTACAGCAAGATCGCAAAAGAACTGGGATGGAAGCCGGAGATTGATTTTGAAACAGGCATGAGACGCATGATCGCCTGGGCAGAAAAAAGATGATAGGACGTGGAAAATGAAAGTACTTATTTACGGAGCCGGAATGGTCGGCGAACAGATTTATCGCAACATCAAAGATGAGCACGAAGTTGTCGGATTCCTTGACAGCAATGCGGAGAAAAAAGGCCGCCTTGTAAACGGCATAAAAATACTCGGCGGTGTTGAAGCGCTTTCCGGCGTTGATTATGACAGGATATACATCGCTTCGACTTTCTGGAAGGAGATCAAGAAGGCGCTTATGGAAGCGGGAGTTGACGAGGACAGAATGGTCGTTGATATTCCTGAGGATGTTGATTCACCTGTAAGGAACACATTCCTTGAGTGCTATGCGAAGCTTTTTGCTGGAACGACTCTTGCAGCAGCTGAAGGAGGCGTTTTCAGAGGTGAGTTCGCTTCGAAGATAAACAGATGCTTTCCGGATTCGAAGCTCTATCTTTTCGATACGTTTGAGGGATTTGATTCGCGCGATATCGAAGTAGAGAAAGAGAACAATTACTCGAATCCCGAACCCGGGAATTTTTCGAACACATCTGTTGAACTCGTGATGTCGAAGATGCAGCATCCGGAGAAGATAGAGATACATAAGGGATATTTCCCTGAAACTGCAGCGGGCGTTGATGATACGTTCTGTTTCGTCAATCTTGATTTTGACCTATATCATCCGATACTCGAGGGCTTGAGGTTCTTCTATCCGAAGATGGTACGCGGTTCAGTCATTCTCGTGCATGACTATTATCATGCCGGACTTCTCGGTGTGAAGGATGCGGTTTCGGATTTTGAGAAAGAATTCGGGAAGGAAATAATAAAGCTGCCTATCGGAGACAACCAGAGCATTGCGCTTGTAAAAGAATAGCATGATAAAAAGACTGTCAGAGCGGATTTCGGCGGTACTTGCCCGCAACCGGTCAATACGGTACAGAAGAAATCTCATCGAAAAACTGAATGCCTCCGGAGCGCATTTTTCGGAAGAAGGCCTTAAGATCACAGCAACGAGCCGCATATATCCCGGAGACCATCTTACGATAGGGTCCGGGCTCAGCATGAATGAAAACTGCGTCATTAATGCATGCGACAGCCACGGGATCTATATCGGCAATAACCTGCTTTTAGCACCTGATGTTTATATAAGAGCAGGAAATCATGATTACACCTTTTCCGAAGAGCCCTTTCAGAAAAGAGGCCACTGCGCGAAGAGGGTAGAAAAAGACGGTGAACTGTATTCCATCGTGATCGAGGACAACGTCTGGATCGGCAGAGGGGCCTCGATACTTTCGGGAGCATACATAGGAAAAGGGTCTGTGATCGGCGCAGGTTCTGTCGTGAAGGAGAAAATACCTGAGTATTCCATAGTTATAGGCAATCCCGCAAAGGTCGTGTCCGATAGGAGAAAATACGAAAACTTTGACGGCAGAGAAGATATAGACCTGTTCAGGTGAGATTATGAGAGAAGAATTCTGGAATGATAAGAACATACTTATAATAGGCGCAAGTTCCGATCTGTGTTCGGAAATGCTGCCTGTTTTTGCTGAGCATATGGGATGGCTCGGACTGCATTACAACACGAATAAAGAGCCTCTTATGCAGTATGCGGACAGGGACAATGTGATCGTTTATCAGCAGGACTTCTTTGCAGACAAGGACTGCTCGAAGATCGTTGATGATTTTGCTGAAAAAGCGGGCGGCATTGATTTTCTGATCATAATGACCGGGAACTGCTTATGTCCTGTCAACTGGAGACAGCTTTCTGAAAAAAACATGCTGGATGACTATTACATCAATACCGTGATCCCTTTCGAGATCGCCCAGAAGGCGGCGGCGAAAATGTCGGAGAGGGGATGCGGAAGGATAGTGTTCACCGGGACGGCATCTGCGCAGAATGCGGGAGGGAGCAATTCACTTTCGTACGGCGCTGCAAAGCTTGCGCTCGAGTGCATCATGAAACGCATGGCGAAGGACTGCGCGTCATCACAGGTACTCGTCAACATGGTCTGCCCCGGTTTCATAAAGTCCAAGTTCCAGACACAGACAATGAAACGGAGCGATGAAGAAATAAAGAAAAGGGCGGATTTCGTTCCGCTCAAAAGATCGGGAACATACAGAGAGGTTGCGGAAGCATACTTCTATCTTTTGTCTGAAGGAGCATCATTCGTGACCGGAGAAGTGATCAATGTCAAAGGCGGGGACTGGATATAAATGACGGAGCTTAAGGACAGCATAGTTTCAAAGGACGGAAAGAGGCTTCTTACCGTAGAAGAGTGCCCGCAGATATCCACATGGGGAATGTATGACGAGACGGTCGCAGAAGCTCCGGTTTTCATCGGAAGAAGCCAGATCGAAACAGGCTTCATCGGAGCGTTTACCGTAATCAACCTGCATGCCGTACATCATGTGACCACAAGCTGTGCGATCGAATGCCAGAGCATCGGAAGATTCTGCATGATCGCCCACAATGTTCACGTCGGGTTTCCGGCTCATCCGGCAGATTTTCTCACGAGCAGTTTTGTGTTCCGGTATGATGACAGATCGGACTTTCTTCATGACTATATGAGGATCGAAGGCGATGAGAGCGAAAAGGCGATGCGCGAGAAATATCTTGGTGCGATAAGAAAGCCTCTTTCTGTTATCGGAAATGATGTGTGGATAGGATACGGCGCGACGATACTCAATGACGTTAATATCGGAGACGGGGCAATAATTGCAGCTGGCGCCGTTGTTTCAAAGGATGTGGAACCTTACAGCATAGTAGGCGGCAATCCGGCAAAGACGATAAGGAAAAGGTTCGATGACGCAACGATAGAGAAGCTCGAAGAACTGAAATGGTGGGAATACGGCCCGGATATAATGCACGGGATAGATATTTCAGATGCAGAGCGAAGCATCGATGAACTCGGCGAAAGAATATCGAGCGGGAAATATGCGAAATTCTCATCGGAAAAAGTTGTCATAGACAATAGGACAGGGGAAATAACCATAAGAGGAGACAGATGATAAATGAAAGTACTGGTTACTACAAGTTCATTCGGAAAAGCCGATCGGGCGCCGCTTGACGCGCTTACAAAAAAGTGCGAAGCCGTTCTTAACCCGTACGGCAGAAAGCTTACTACGGAAGAATTCATTGAGCTTACCGAGGGCATGGACGGAGTCATTGCCGGGGTGGAGCCTATAACAAGGGAAGCTCTCGACATAAGGAGAAACCTCAAGGTCATCTCAAGGTGCGGAGTCGGCATGGACAGCGTGGATGCCGATGCATGCAGGGAATTCGGGATCAAGCTGTATAACACGCCCGAAGCTCCGGTCGCATCAGTTGCCGAACTGACTGTAACCGTTATGCTTGATCTCATAAAGAACGTATCCAATATGAATGCATCGATAAAGGCGGGCAAATGGAACAAGATGACCGGTCTTATGATGGAGAAAAAGAAAGTCGGCATCATCGGATTCGGCCGCATAGGACAGAGGGTGGCCTCTATCCTCTCGGCGTTCGCGCCCGAGATAGCTTATACGGATATTGAGAAGAAGGACTGCCCGTATCCTTTCATGGAAAAGGAAGAGCTTCTTAAATGGGCTGATATCGTAACGATCCATTCGTCGTTCTGTGAAGAGGGAAAGTTCATCATAGGACAGAAGGAACTTGAGCTCATGAAAGGTTCTTATCTTGTGAACACTTCAAGAGGCCGCTTCATTGATGAGGATGCAGTCTATGCCGCTCTTTCGGACGGAAGGCTTGCAGGTGCGGCTCTTGACGTTTTTGCAAAAGAACCTTATGAGGGGAAGCTTGCAGAACTTGATAACGTGATACTGACTCCTCACGTTGCTTCAAGCGCAAAGGAAGGCCGCGCGGTCATGGAGATGGAAGCGGTTTTGAATCTTTTCAAAGGGCTGGGGATCTCCGAATGATCAGGGCAGTGATTTTTGATTTTGACGGCGTGATCTTAGAGTCGGCTGTGATAAAGACGGAGGCTTTCGGTGAGGTAGTTAAAGACTATCCGAAAAAGGAAGCGGAAGAATTCGTTGCATACCATATGACGCATATGGGAATCTCGAGGCATGTGAAATTCAAGTATTTCATCGAGGAGATACTGAAGGAACAATACACCGACGAAAAAGAAAAGAAACTGGCCGATGATTTTGAGCGCATAGTTTTTGACAGAGTAATGACCTGCAGCTTCGTGCCGGGTGCAAAGGAATTTCTTGAGAAGTATTATGACAGATACGATTTCTTCATTGCATCCGGGACACCTGATGAAGAGATGAACCGGATCGTCGACGGCAGAGGGCTCAGAAAGTATTTTAAAGGAGTATACGGTACTCCTGCGAAAAAGCCGGAGATCATCGATAAGATTCTTCAAGATTACGGTTATGACCGGTCGGAAGCGGTCTTTGTCGGTGATGCAGGAACGGATCTTAAGGCAGCGGCTGCAACAGGACTTGAGTTCATCGGCAGGAACACAGAAGAGAATTCGGAAGTATTTTCTGAAGTAAAATACAGGATCGACGATCTGATGCAGATAGAAAGCATAGTAGGAGAAATAGAAAAGACATGAAAGCTATAGTATTCGGCGGATCAGGATTTTTAGGAAGCCATGTGGCGGAGACGCTCACTGAAAAAGGATATGAAGTTTCGATATACGACATCAAGCCTTCAAAATACCTTATAGAGGGTAAACAGGAGATGATCGTCGGCGATATTCTTGATGCCGATTCGATCATGGCCGCGGTAAAAGGGTGTGATGCAGTATATGATTTTGCGGGGCTTGCGGATCTCGACAGCGCTTCGACAAGACCGGTAGACACCGTAATGCTGAACGTCGTCGGAACGTGCAACATAATGGATGCCTGCGTATCCCATAAGGTAAAGAGGTTCGTATATGCCAGCTCGTTCTATGCCAACAGCGATAAAGGCGGATTCTACCGCTGCAGCAAGCAGGCCGCAGAGATATACATAGAAGAGTACAGCAGGAAATACGGCTTGGACTATACGATACTTCGATACGGTTCTTTATACGGACCGAGGAGCGACAGCAATAACGGCATACGGAAGATGCTCGGACAGGCGCTTGAAACCGGCACGGTTCAGTATCAGGGCTCGGGCGAAGAGACAAGAGAATACATACATGTAAAGGATGCGGCAAGGCTCAGCGTCCAGATACTTGAGGAAGATTACAGGAACAAGCATATAGTCCTGACCGGACATGATGCATATAAGGTTAAGGACATTATCCGTGTAATGAGCGAAATTCTCAACAAAGAGCTCAAGGTTGAATACAGCAACATTTCGTCTGAGCTTCACTATGATGTCACGCCCTATACGTACAAGCCGAGATCGAATTACAAGCTTGTTAATGATTTTTACCATGACCTCGGACAGGGACTCATTGAATGCCTTGAAGAGATAGATGAGAGCGGAGCCTGGCAGAATGCATGACAGATTTATCGATATAAGCTATCAGATGACGCCGGAGATGGCCATATATCCCGGGAACCCCGGATTTACGGCTATACGTACCTCTGACATTGAAAAAGGCGGGAAGGCAAATGTTTCCTGCATTACTATGGGCTCGCATACCGGGACTCATATGGACGCTCCGCTTCATTTCATATCCGGAGGAGAAAGCATAGATCAGCTGCCTCTCGACCGGATGAACGGAAGAGCAATAGTTGCGGATGTTACGGGACATAGTGAGATAAGCAGGGAAATGCTTGAGAAACTGCCGATCGGGAAAGGTGACATAGTACTTTTCCGCACGGATAATTCACTTTCATGGAACTGTGACAGGATACTTGATGATCATGTGACGCTGACGTATGACGCAGCGGATTATCTTGCCGAAAAAGGGATCAAAATGGCCGGGATCGACTACCTGACCATTGAGCGTCCGCGGAGCAGGAGAACACCTGGAAAATCAGTGCATTTAAGCCTTCTTAAAAACGGGGTTCTGATCGTTGAGGGGCTTGCGCTGAAAGATGCGGATGAAGGGGAATATGAGTTCTTCTGCATGCCGCTTGCAATAAAAGGACTGGACGGATGTCCGGTCAGATGCGCGCTTAAGAAAATAGACTGAGGAGAAAAAATGCCGACCGTATCCGTGATAATGCCGATGTACAATTCGGTCAAATACGTGAAGCAGGCGATCGAGAGCCTGCTCGGCCAGACATACAAAGATATAGAGATCATCGCGATAAATGACGGCTCTAAAGACGGATGCGCAGATGTTGTCCGTGCGATAGAAGATGAGCGTCTTATTTTCATCGACAGGGAAAATCACGGATTCATATACACGCTCAATGAGTGCATCAAAAAGTCGAGGGGGAAATACATCGCACGGCTTGATGATGATGACTGGAGCTATCCTGAAAGGCTCGAAAAACAGGTTGAGTACCTTGAGTCTCATCCTGACACGGTGCTCGTCGGCACGCTCGATGACGAGCAGACAGGTGATGATATCAAACGGCTTTTAGAAACACCTGTAAGGACCCCTGAACAGATAAAGTATTCTCTTGTGTTCGGCAACTATGCGTTTGCGCATTCGAGCTTCATGATGCGCAAGGATGTCCTTACCGAAAACGGGATAGAATACGAGATGTTCAAGCAGGTTCCGGATTATCATATGATCTCAAGCCTGAGCAGGTTCGGGAAGATCGCAAGGGTACAGGAGCCTCTCGTAGTGTACAGGATCCATCCCGCTCAGTCGACACAGGTAAGGTCGCTTCAGATGAAGCTCGGTGAAATAGACAGGGCAAGGGACTGGTACATCAATACGCTCGATCTTGATGATGAGAAAAAGAAGGCGCTGAAAAAAGGAGTACTGAGGAAGCTTAAAACGAAGGATGATGTCCGTGCGTTTTCCGCCGCGCTTTTGGAATATGCCCGTCAGTGCGGAGTTGATGAGAAAAAGGACAGAGACTGCATGCGCTTTCTTTATGAGAACTGCATGCTCACGCAGCTGTGCTGCCCGTCCCTTCTTTTTGCATGTTCAGGAAGCAGAAATATCGGCTGGCTTTTTTCAGCAAAAGGCGTAAAGTTCATAATCAAATGCATCATAAGAAAAAACACGGATTATCTTCTGACAGAGGTTGATATCGGATAGATGATGAAATACAGAAAGCTTGACGGGATCGAAGTTCCTGCCTCATCCATAGTGTTCGGATGCTGCAACCCCATACTGATAAACGATGAAAAGGGAGCGGAGGCTCTGCTCGATGCGGCGTTTGCAAAAGGGTTCAATACGTTTGATACCGCAAAGGTATACGGCAGAAGCGAAGAAGTGCTCGGCAGATGGCTGAGCAGTGCAGGTACGAGGAAGGAATCCGTCATCATAACAAAAGGATGTCATCCGGATCTGGCATCAAGGCTTAACGCTGATGCACTCAAAGAAGATATAGAGTCTTCGCTCGACAGACTGAAGACTGACCATATAGACATATACATGCTCCATAGAGACGACAGGAATGCCGATATCGGACCGGTTCTTGAAACGCTGGGTGATTATGTGAAAAATGGAGTGATCCGCAGGATCGGAGCATCCAACTGGACTCATCAGAGGATCGATGAGGCAAATTCTCTTGCCGTATCTTCCGGTCTTCCGGGATTTTCCGCTTCAAGTCCGCAGATGAGCATAGCAAAGCTTGTCAGAGATCCGTGGGGCGGAGGATGTGTATCGATTTCGTGGGACAAAGAGGCAGGAAGATGGTACAGAAATCATCCGGAAGTACCTGTTTTCGCGTACTCGTGTCTCGGCAGGGGATTGTTTTCCGGAAAGGTTGACACGAATCATCCGTTGAAGCTGAGACGGAGCCTTGATCGTGCAGCAAGATACGGATATTTGTGCAGGGAAAACATCAAGAGATTGAAAGCTGCCGAGGATATTGCAAAGAAGCGCGGGTGCACGGTCGCACAGGTTGCACTTTCCTGGCTTTGGTCGCATGATTTTGATGTATTTCCTGTTGCAACGATATCATCGGAAAAGAGGATGCAGGAAAACATCGATGCTATCGAACTGGCTCTTACGTCTGAAGAGTTAGAAAGACTGAATGGATAAGATAAACAAAGCAGAAGACAAGATAATATTCGTGGTCGTTCATCCTTATGCGCTCCGCGATCATAAACGGTTCGGAGCCGCTTATCTGATGGAGCAGGGATATAACGTCGAAATCTGGCGTATAATGGACTCAAAAAGCGTCTCGATGGATTTTTCTGCCGGTATGTATGAGGGAAAAGGCTATCGCGAGCTATCGCAGAATGAATACATAAATGAGCTGAAAAGCACAAGGGATAAAGCTTTTTTTATTTTTCAGGGAAAACCCGATCCGATATATCCGGCCGCGAAAATGGGATGCAGATATGTCATAATGAACGGCATGTGCGCTGTTCCGGTTCCTGATCCCGAGGACAGGAGCGTGCTGAACATCCCCGCGGAAGGCGGGATCGAGTCAAGACTGCAGAGGCTTTGCTCTAGCGGAATAACCGGGTATATAAAATCATATATACATAGCCGGCTGACACGGAAAAAGAGAGAGAATCTGACGGAAAAGACACCGCCGGCTCTTGTTGTCTCATCAACGCACTGTGCGGCGAAACAGTACCTGACCGATAAAGAACTGTCAGGAAACGTGCTGTATACGCATGCGCTTGATTATGACAGGTTCATAGAGGCAAACAGGGCGGACAGCGACAGGACCGCCAGGCATATAGTGTACTGCGACGGTCAGATGTTCGTAAAAGGATATGATGCGGTCATACTAGGAATCGAAGGGGACGCATATAAACGCGCAAAGGAGTATTACTCACAGCTTGAGAAGCTGTTTGAAAGGCTTGAAGAGCATTACGGACTTCCGGTCGTGATAGCCGGGTCTCCGCATCTGAAATACGACGGTGACAGCTTCTGCGGCAGGAAGCTGTATTTCAACCAGACTTGCGAGCTGACTAGGAATGCGGCACTTTTCATCGTAACTACTACGACGGCGATGAACTTTCCTGCGCTGTATGATGTGCCGGTTTTAAAGATCGCGAACAGCAGCTTAAAGACAACTCCGCTCGGAAAGTATGCAGATACTTACGCGTACATCAAGGATGAGGCGGATCAGATCTTCGGCTGCGGATTTCTCGATCTCGATGATGAAGATGCCATGTCCCATCCATGGGAGTATGTTAAGCCTATGGACCGGAAGAAGAGGGATAAATTCATAGAGGAATACCTCATTGACAATGATACAGAAGATAAGACCGTGATGGAGTGCGTGGAAGCATACCTTTGCGGACGGGCTTAAATGAAGCCAGAGGGAAACGGATTGATTTCTGACAAGAATAAAAACAGAACAGATGCTTTCAAGTGCAGCAGCAGCGCAACAATACTTGATGCGATGAAGAAGATCGGCGCGAACGCCCGCGGACTCGTATATGTCGTAAATGACGAGGATATGCTGGTCGGCTGCGTTACGGACGGAGATATCCGCAGATGGATCATAAACGGCGGAAGGATCAACGCGAACGTAAAGAAGGCGATGAACACTGATCCGGTATATGTTGCGGAACCGGCGAGGACTGAAGCTGCGGCCGTCATGGCTGAGCGCAAGATCGAGTCCGTCGCTGTGGTTGATTCTAAAATGCATATCACGGACGTTGTCTTTTCAAACGCTGAAACGAAAGGTGTAAGAAGCAGTTCGCTGAAGGATACGCCGGTAATAGTAATGGCGGGCGGAAAGGGAACCAGGCTTTATCCGTATACGAAAATCCTGCCTAAGCCGCTCATACCGGTCGGGGATATTCCGATAGTTGAACGGATTCTCAACCGTTTTGCGAGGTACGGAGCCGACAGATTCTACATGACGGTCAATTACCGCAAGGAAATGATAAAATCATACTTTTCTGAAGCTCCCCACGGATATACGATAGAATTCGTTGAAGAGGATAAGCCGCTCGGTACGGCCGGCAGCATAAGACTCATAAAGGAGAAATTCGACAGACCGGTCATCATTACCAACTGCGATATCCTCATTGAAGCAGATTATGAAGATGTTCTGAAGTACCATATTGAATCCGGGAACGACCTCACGATAGTATCTTCGCTGAAAAATACTGTGATCCCTTACGGTGTTCTTTATGCAAAAGAAAACGGCATAATAACATCCATGGAAGAAAAGCCGGAGCTTTCCCATTTCATCAATACGGGAATGTATGTACTGAATCCTGAGTTCATAAAGCTTATACCTAAGGGAAAAATATTCCACATGACCGAGCTTGCCGAGCTCATGATGAGCGAAGGAAGGCGTGTGGGAATGTATCCGATCGGTGAGAATGCCTTCCTTGATATGGGAGAATTCGCGGAAATGAAGCGGATGGAAGAGAGAATAAACGCCGGATTCGTTGAATGAGGTTAGATGGAAGATGACGCTGATAATAGCTGAAGCAGGAGTCAATCATAACGGTGATTATGATACTGCTATAAAAATGGTAGATGCCGCAAAGGCCGCAGGAGCTGACATAGTCAAATTCCAGACGGCACGCGCGGAAAAGGTTATTTCGAGATTTGCAGAGAAAGCCCAGTATCAGAAGGAAACCACCGGTTCCGATGAGAGCCAGCTTGATATGGTAAGAAAGCTGCTTCTGGATTTTGATGATTTCGTTGCAATAAAAAAATACTGCGATTCCTGCGGGATAGGATTCCTTTCCACCCCGTTCGACTTAGAATCCGTTGAATTCCTTGACGGGCTCGGAACACCTTTCTGGAAGATTCCGTCAGGAGAGGTCACGAACTACCCATATCTGGTAAAAATCGCGAAGACAGCAAAACCTGTCGTGATGTCCACGGGCATGTGCGATATGGATGAAATCGGTGCGGCTATTGATCTTCTGCGGCAGAACGGATGCCCGGATATCAGTCTTCTTCACTGCAACACGCAGTATCCGACACCGTACAGTGACGTCAATCTGAAGGCCATGAATACTCTGAGGGAAAAATTCAAAGTCAGAGTCGGCTATTCTGACCATACACCGGGAATCGAGGTTGATATCGCGGCTGTTGCTATGGGAGCACAGATCATTGAGAAGCATTTCACTCTTGACAGGACAATGGAAGGTCCGGACCATAAAGCAAGCCTCGAGCCGCATGAACTTGCAGCAATGGTGAGATCGATCAGGAACATTGAGCTCGCGCTCGGAAACGGAATAAAGGCGCCGTCAGAATCCGAGATCGGAAACCGCGCAGCTGCAAGAAAGAGCATCGTTGCCGCACGTCCTATAAAAGCGGGGGAGGAGTTTTCGGAAGATAATATTACGACAAAACGCCCGGGATACGGGATAAGCCCGATGAGATGGAACGAGGTGATCGGGAAAAGGGCGGCAAGGGATTTTTGCGAGGATGAGTTGATCGAGCTATGAGGAAAGCATCGGATATATTCTTAAGAATGTCAGAGCTTACACCGGATAATTCACGCATGGATATGCATATGCATACAACGTGGACTGACGGTGCAAGATGCGTATCTGAGATGATAAGTACCGCTGAAGAAAACGGCCTTTTAGCGATAGCCGTTACGGATCACATCCGGAAGGAATCAGATTATTACCCGGAGTATCTGAAGGAGATCAGCGCTTGGCGTGAAACTGCAGGGATTGCAGTCTTTTCAGGCTTTGAAGCGAAGATCATGAATATGGATGGCGAAATCGATATTCCTGAAGATGCGGCCCGCTCGGCGGATATAGTAATAGCAAGCGTCCACAGGATCCCGATGAACGGTACTTTCGTTAAGCCCCGTGAGCTGGATTATGATCTGCTTGCCGCTACAGAGCGCGATCTTGCCCTTGCCGCAATAAGAAGGAGTGCCGATGATGGAACGGTAAATGTGCTCGGTCACTGCGGCGGAATGACGATAAGCGCTTACGGGAAGTTTCCCGAAGATTATTTTGAAGCGGTCATCAGGCAGTGCAGCGCTTGCGGTGTGGCATTCGAATACAACTACAAATACCACGGAAAGTATGAGAGACAGATCAAGGAGCTGCTGGAAAAATATGACCCTTACGTTTCTGCCGGATCTGATGCTCACGATACAGAAGAAATCTGCGACAGGAGTTTCATAATTGGATAAGACGAATATTCTCATAACCGGGACCGGATCGCTCATCGGTCAGGCGGTCATAAAATCAATAAATAAAAGCGGAATAGCCGACCGGGTAAGACTTATCGGATGCGACTATTTTCCGGATACTGTCGGCTCTTTCTGGTGCGAGAGCAATCACCTTCTGCCGGATCTTTTAAAGGCCGAAGAGGAAGAAAACTGGAAAGCTAAAATATACGAGATCGTCGAGAAGGAGAACATTAAGGTTGTTTTCATCGGCGTGGATTTCGAGCTTCTTTACTTCGCAGATATAAAAGAGGATCTGTACGAACGGTTCGGATGCATGGTGATCGTTTCTGACCGGAAGGTCATTGAGACAGGAAACGACAAGTATCTGACATATCAGTTTCTTAAAGAAAACGGGATCAATGCTCCCGATACGATACTGCTCGATGAATGGAACAAAGAAGAGATTTTCCTGCCATGCATTATCAAGCCGAGAAACGGCGCAAGAAGCAGGGGCGTTGAGCTGATAAAAGATACAGATACTCTGAGGAACAGGAAAGATGCGCTTTCGGGGCAGGGATTCATCATACAGAAGGCCATCGGAACGATGAAATCAGAATATACCTGCGGAATTCTCTACTGGAATGGCAAGTACGCTGACAGCATAATCTTAAGAAGGACGCTGAAAGAAGGAAATACGGCTTTTGCAGAGTTTTGCGGCAATACCGAGGAGAAAATAGTAAGCTATATAAGAAAGATAGGAGACGCGCTCACACCTTTCGGAAGCTGCAATCTGCAGCTGAGATGCGATTCTGAAGGAGATCCTTATCTTTTCGAGATAAATCCGAGGTTTTCCGGCACGACCTACATGAGAGCTCTTTTCGGATATAACGAAGTTGAATACGTGATAAGCCGCGCACTCGGATGGGATGTGCCAGACCTTGCGCCGAAGCCCGGCAGGATCTACCGTTTCTATGATGAGAGGCTGGTGGAATCATGAGAGTTCTGATCACCGGGGCGGGAGGTTTCGTCGGTACCCATCTTAAAAAATTTCTTGAAAAGGATCATTCGGTCCTGGCAACATCAAGGCACATCGGCGACGGCATTGCAGAATCGCTTGATCTTATCAGCGATCGGTCCGTAGATGAATTTCTTGATGCGCATAAAGATGATGGAATCGATGCTATAGTTCATGCCGCGGCAAGACTTGTTTCGGCCGGGATGTCATATGATGAGCAGTTTTCGGTTTTTGAAGACAACATCAGGATGACAAGGAACGTCATAAGGATCGCCAAAGAGCTCGGCGTCGGAACAATAGTCAATTTTTCGTCGATAGCGGTGTATCCGAATGAAGACGGAACTTATGATGAAACATCCGAAATAAGAATGTCAGGAAATGCCGAATTCTTCTATGGACTTTCCAAGTTCGCCTCAGAGAACATGATAGACAATGCGCTTTCGGAAACGGTCAGGATAGTCCATCTCAGGATGGCGCAGGTGTACGGCGATGGAATGAGGACTGACAGGATCATTCCGATGATGATAGAGTCTGTCAGAAGGGACAACAAGATAGAAGTATATGGGGACGGTGAGCGTATAAGCTGCTTCATTCCCGTGGAAAAGGCTTGCGAAGCAGCCGTTTTCGCGCTTGTAGACACTTCCCTTTCTGGTATTTATAATGTTGGTGACAAGAACATGAGCTATCTGCAGCTGGCCGAGGAGATATGCAAGCGGTACGGCGATGGCAATACAAAGATCGTCAAGATCAGCAGCGGAAAAAGGTCACAGTTCTTTCTTGATACAGGTAAATGGGACCGTTATCTTAAGAAACGGAAAGAATCATGAAGAGAATAGCCATTATCACGGCAACACGTGCGGAATACGGGCAGCTGTTCCCTCTTATCAGAACGGTGGCAGATGATGAAGAGCTTGATCTTGATCTGATAGTCACAGGCACGCACCTTTCAGAAAAACACGGGCATACTCTTGATGCGATAAGAGCCGACGGATATGAGATAGCACATACAGTTCCGATCCTTGACGAAGACAACGGACCTTATGGAATCTCTGCAACAATGGCAAATGCCATGAAGGGATTCGCAAAATGCTTTTCAGAGGACAGACCGGATATCGCAGTGATACTCGGAGACCGCACAGAGATGCTTTCCGTTGCGGCAGCCGCACTTAATGAGAGGATACCGATAGCCCATATCCATGGCGGTGAAGTGACTTTCGGGGCAGTGGATGACTGCATAAGGCATGCCATTACGAAGATGAGCATTCTCCATTTTACTTCGACGTCTGCCTACAGAAAAAGGGTGATCCAGCTCGGCGAGTCACCGGACCGCGTATTTTCTGTCGGTGCGCTCAGCGTTGATAATATAAGAACGCAGGAGCTTATGAGTGGTGATGAGGTAAGAGCGGATATCGGAATACCATCAGGGGGAAAATATGCGGTCGTAACATTCCATCCGGTCACTATGGAAGACGATACTGTCAGTGATCAGATAGATGAACTGTGCGCTGCCATGAAACTAAGAGATGATATTTTCTTTGTCATCACGGGCGCGAATGCCGATGCAGGAGGAAATACGGCAAATCAGATGCTTACAGGCTTTGCCGATGGGTGTGAAAATGCTGTGTTCATTCACAATCTCGGGATGAAAAGGTATTTGAGCTCTGTAAGGCATGCAGCTTTTGTGCTCGGCAACAGCTCGAGCGGGATACTTGAAGCACCGGTTCTCGGAACTCCTTCAGTCAATATAGGCGACAGGCAGAAGGGACGTATCATGGCTGAAACCGTGATAAGCTGCGAGTCTGGGCGTGAAGCGATCGGACAGGCTATGGCGAAGGCACTTGCTACGGAGCATAGACAGTCAGATATTTACGGTGACGGACATGCGGCAGAAGCTATCGTAAAGATCATCAAGCAGTCGCTCTCAGACGGCATTTCGCTGAAAAAGGGTTTTTACGACATAAAGGAGAGCAGATGAAAGTAATGGTGGTCGGACTCGGCTCCATGGGACGCAGAAGGCTGAGGCTGCTTCGCGCATATGATGAAAGCATAGAGCTTGTCGGAGTCGACAAAATGCCAGAGCGGCAGAAGCAGGCAAAGGATGAGTTCGGAATAGAGACATTTGAAGATATCGACGGGGCATGCTCTGTCTGTCCTGATGCGGCGTTTGTTTCCACATCGCCCTTGTCGCACTCTGCTATAATAAATGAGTGCCTGAAAAAAGGGCTTCATGTTTTTACTGAGATAAACCTCGTTGAAAACGGATATGATGAAAACATCGCTCTGGCGAAAGAAAAAGGTCTTGTCCTCTTCCTGTCATCGACGCCGATGTACCGTAAGGAGATAGAGTACATTAAAAAGGCTGTAACAAAAAGCAAGGCAGGGATCAGCTACGTTTACCATGTAGGGCAGTATCTTCCCGACTGGCATCCCTGGGAGAACTACAGAAACTTTTTCGTAGGTGATGCGAGGACGAACGGATGCAGGGAAATTATGGCCATTGAATTCCCGTGGATTTTCGATGTTTTCGGTCTTCCCGAACACTGGGAAGTTCAGAAGAAGAAAACAACGTCTCTCGAAATCGGATACCCGGACAGCTTTCAGATAATGATATCGCATGAGGGCGGTACCATGGGACTTATCCAGTTTGATGTTGTTTCGAGAAAGGCCGTAAGAAACTTTGAGTGCATGTCGGAAGATCTGTACATTTCATGGGACGGAACGCCTTACGGACTGTGCGAATACGATCCGGATAAGAAAGAGGATGTGAAAATTGAGCTGTATGAAAGCGTTGACAAGCTTTCCGGTTACAGCGCATCGATCATAGAGGATGCATACCTGTCGGAGATCACAGAGTTCATGTCCGTGATAAATGGGGAAACTAAGGCAAGGCATACATTTGAAGCCGACAGAAAGATATTATCGATAATAGATGCGATAGAGCATCAGAATTCCTGATGGAAGAAAGGATGAGGAGAAAAAATGACACAGAATGAGATTTACGGAAAGAAAGCACATGATCTTATCCCTGCAGGCGCACATACGTACAGCAGGACTGATGAGACGTTCCCGGGAAACGCCCCTAGGGTGATCGATCATACTAAAGGCGTTTATGCATGGGATGTTGACGGCAATAAATTTCTTGATTACGGCATGGCCTGCCGCTCAGTCACGGTAGGATACGGATTTGAGCGTATATCTGATGCGGCCATTGCACAGATAAGAAACGGAAATACCGCAACAAAAGCTTCAAAGGTAGAAGTTGATGCGGCCGAGACATTAGTTGATCTCATTCCCTGGATAGATATGGTCAAGTTCGCAAAGAACGGCTCAACAGTCACGACTGCGGCAACAAAGCTTGCAAGGGCTTATACCGGAAGGAAATACATAGCAAGGTGCTTAGAGCATTCTTTCTTCTCATATGATGACTGGTTCATCGGCGATACCGTGATGAACTGCGGAATCCCGCAGGAGATCAGGAACCTGACGATCGATTTTCACTATAACGATATTGAGTCAGTAAAGAAGATGTTCGAGGAGCATAAAGGCGAGATCGCTTGCCTTATAATGGAGCCTTCGGAGTCGGAAGAGCCCGAGAACAATTTCCTGCAGGAAGTCGGTAAACTTTGCAAGGAGAACGGAACTGTATATATTCTCGATGAAATGATCACAGGTTTTCGGTGGGATATTCAGGGAGCCTGCAAGTACTATGGAGTCGAGCCCGATCTTGTCACCTATGGCAAAGGAATGGCAAACGGATTTTCAGTAACGGCCCTCGGCGGAAAGAGAGAGATCATGGATCTCGGCGGACTCACACCCGGCAAGGAGCGCGTGTTCCTCATATCTACGACTCACGGTGCGGAAATGAGCGGACTCGGAGCTTTCATCGAGACCGTCAAGGTGTATAAGGAACTCGGCGTTACGGACCAGATATGGAAAATGGGTAAGAAGCTTTGCAGCGGAATAGCTGAGATAGCAAAGGAATCCGGCCTTTCCGACTATATATACACGACAGGGGCAGAGTGTTCGCCGAACCTCGTGATATGCGGAAAGGACAAGAAGCCTTCGATGGAGTACAGGACCGTGTTCTTGCAGGAGCTTCTCAATAAAGGAGTTCTCATGCCCTGCATAGCTATCGCCTATGAGCATAAGGATGCTGAAATAGACTATACATTGGATGCCGTAAGGTCGGCTGCAAAAGTAATGACCGATGCACTTAACGGAAATGTTGAAGATTTTATAACAGGCAATGTCATAAAGCCTGTTTTCAGAAAGTTTAACTGATATAACATGAAGATCCTGTTTGTGATAACTGCCAGGGGCGGTTCAAAGGGAGTTCCCGGAAAAAACATCATTCAGCTAGGAGCCCTTCCTCTCATAGCGTACAAGATCATACCGACAATGAAATGCAGATACGACTATAGGCTTATCGTATCTACCGATGATGAGAAGATAGCCGAAGTTGCCAGAAGCTACGGCGCCGAAGTGCCGTTCATGCGGCCTGCCCATCTGGCAACGGATACTGCATCGAGCATGGACGTCATCGACCATGCGATGGAATGGATAGAGGCAAATGATGAGTCGGAGTATGACATTCTCTGTCTGCTTGAGCCTTCATCGCCGTTCCTTAGCGCAACCGATCTGAACAATGCGCTTGATCTTATGATCAGAACAGATTCCGATACGATGCTCGGAATGAAAGAGGTTGAGGTCAGCAGACATTTCATCCACACGCTTGATGACAATGGCGGACTGTCACAGTTTTATCATGAGATAAAGGAAATGTCGGCAACAAGACGGCAGGATATAGAAAGCGAGTATACCATGAACGGCTGCATTTATGCGGCAAAATGGGACTATCTGAAGAAGAACCATCTGTTCCATTCCGAAAAGTCAGTTCCGTATATTATGCCTGCTGAAAAATCGATAGAGATAGACAGTATGATCGATCTTGAATTCGCAAGGTTCATTGTCGCGAATAAACTGATCGATCTCAGCGAGTGGAAATCAGAAGGATAATAAGCCGATGAGAATAGCATTAGCCCAGACATGCATGGCATGGGAAGATAAAGAAAAGAATATCGAAAATGCTGAGAAGATCATCAGAAGCTTAAAAGGATGCGATTACTGCTTTTTCCCTGAAATGAGCTTCACCGGTTTTTCCATGAATACGGATGTGACCGCAGAAGACGGCGAAGAAACTCTCGGACGTATTATGGATATAGCGAAGAATGAAGGTACGGGAATAGGTTTTGGCTGGGCAAGGCGCGCAGGTGATAAGGCAGAAAATGTCTATTCCATAGTTGATGCCGCAGGGGCCGTTGTTTCAGAGTATACGAAGATACACCCCTTTTCGTTTTCCGGTGAAGATAAGAAGTTTTCGAGCGGACGGAAGATAGATATCTATACGCTTTGCGGGATTCCTTTTTCGACGTTCATATGCTATGACTTAAGGTTTCCCGAGGTGTTCCGCGCTGTTGCAGAATCTGTCCATGCCGTTATTGTACCGGCATGCTGGCCTGCTTCAAGAAGCGAGCACTGGAAGGCGCTCCTTAAGGCACGCGCGATCGAGGATCAGATATATGTGTTTGCCATAAACTGCCAGGGAAATGTAGGAGGACAGTACTATTCCGGCGATTCATGCGTGATAAGCCCGAACGGGGATATACTGAAGTCGCTCTCCGATACAGAAGGTACGATAGAGTTTGATTTTGCGGATGATACGGAAAAATACCGAAGAAAATTTCCGGTCCTTGATGATTTCACAGAGGATTTTCGCTTGTCATGAACACTGAATGGGAAAAAAAGCTTGAACAGATGCTGAGACATCAGCTGAATACTTTTTTCGGACCCGGCGCGGACGCGGAGCTGTCAGATTCAATATTTGCAAAGGCGATCGGAAACACGCAGCGCTGCATCGACGCATTCCGCCTGAATAAGAGTGACGGAGCAGGGGAGTCAGAGATCGCTGTAAGACCGATGCATTCACTTGAATACTGCGTTTTCCTCTATTGGATCAGCAGGTATTCGTTTCTTGATGGAAAAAGCGATCTGGCGTCAGCCGCATATTATCTTAATAAATCGCTCAACTGCGCGGAGCTTTTTTATGAAGTGAAGCTTCCCGAAATATGGTTCTGCGAGCATCCGCTCGGAAGCGTCATGGGAAAGGCCGAGTACGGAGAGTACTTTTTCTTTTACCAGGGGTGCACCGTGGGCGGCAACATCCGCAAAGACGGCAGCTCTGTTTATCCGAAGATCGGGTCGCATGTTAAAATGCTCTCGAACTCGAAGATACTCGGCGGCGCGAACATAGGAAATAATGTGATAATCTCGGCGAACACCTACATAAAGGATGAGGATGTTCCCGACAATGTCATAGTGTTCGGCCAGTCCCCTAACCTGACTTTTGCCGAAAATCACTATAGCAAAAGCAGCAGCAAAGACAATATTCTTATAAGATAGGCAGCCGGAGGAGAAATGTTCAATCTGGACAGTTTCATAAATGAATACGTGATAAAGCGCGAAAGAAGCATGTTCATCGATGATGTGAATGATCATGAAGGCAAGCTTCGCGAAAGGATAGAAAATAAGAGCGTTCTTGTCATAGGCGGTGCAGGTTCAATAGGCTCCGCGTTCATCCGCGCAATACTTCCGTTCGATCCGTCTGAGCTTGTGATAGTTGATACGAACGAGAACGCGCTCACTGAACTGACGAGATATCTCCGCTCGGAAACGGATCTTTCGGCGCACGTTCCGCCTGTTTATCTTCCGTATCCGATGGATTATTCATCGGTAACTTTTGCAAGGATGTTCAGATGCCATGCACGTGGCGATAAAAGAGGCGGATTCGATATCGTTGCCAATTTCTCGGCTCACAAGCATGTCAGATCTGAGAAGGACATTTTCAGTGTTGAGGCGCTTCTTCGTAACAACGTCATAAATGCGAAATCGCTTCTTGACCTGCTCGAGGAATATCCTCCCGAGCTTTATTTCTGCGTATCCACTGACAAGGCCGCAAATCCAGTGAATATCATGGGTGCGAGCAAGAGGATCATGGAGGACCTGATTTTCTCTTATTCTGATTCATTTCCGGTAAAGACTGCCAGGTTTGCAAACGTTGCCTTCAGCAACGGCTCGCTGCCGGCCGGTTTTCTTGAAAGGATCGCAAAGCGCCAGCCTCTTTCGGCTCCCTCGGATGTGAAGAGGTATTTCGTAAGCCCGGAGGAATCGGGGCAGATATGCATGCTCTCTGCAATGCTCGGGGATAACAGGAATATATTCTTCCCGAAACTTGCCGAAGCTTCGATGACGTCTTTTGACAGAATAGCCGAAGACCTTTTAAAATCCATGGGGTATGACATTTACAGGTGTGAAAGTGATGCCGAGGCGATAGAAAAAGCCGCCGAATGGACTGAAGGAAAACCTTATCCCGTTCATTTTGCCCCTTCGGACACGAGCGGTGAGAAGCCTTATGAGGAATTCTATATAGAAGGCGAGGCCGTAGATTTTGAGCGCTTTGCAAGCCTCGGAGTGATCACCGGAAAAAAGGCACCTGACAGAAAGGAAGCCGTTCGGCTTATTGACAGGCTGAATGCGGCATTTTCTGAGCCGGAATGCTCTAAAGGCGATATAGTAAAGCTCATTGAGGATTATCTCCCGAGCTTTGAACATATTGAGACAGGCAAGAGCCTGGACGGAAAAATGTGAGGAATTGATATGATACCGTTATCAGTACCAAATTTAACGGGTAATGAAAAAAAGTATCTGATCGACTGCATAGATTCGACATTCGTATCATCTGTAGGTGAGTACGTTAACCGCTTTGAGGAGCTTGTCGCTAAGGCGACAGGAAGCAGCAGCGCGGTTGCAACGAGTTCCGGGACAACGGGACTGCATGCGGCGCTTACTGCTGCCGGAGTCGGACGTGACGATCTTGTCATAATCCCTGCCTTTACTTTCATAGCAACAGCCAATTCGGTACGCCATTGCGGCGCCGACCCGTGGCTTTTCGACATCAGGCACAATGACTGGTGCCTTGATCCTGATGCGGTAAAGCATGGAATTGAGAGTGAGTGTGAATTATCCGGCGACGGTCTTATACATAAAAAGACCGGAAGACGCGTATCGGCGATCATGCCCGTCCATACGCTCGGCAACATGCCTGATATGGATAAATTCAACGCTATCGCTAAAGAATATAGCCTGGTTCTGATCGCAGATGCCGCATGCTCTATAGGTGCTGCATATCACGGCAAGCCGTTCGGCGAGCTTGCTGACCTCAGCGTCCTCAGCTTCAACGGGAATAAGACGGTGACCTGCGGTGGCGGAGGTGCAGTTGTCGGCAGGAACCGTGAACTTCTCGATCATGTAAGGCATCTTACGACGACAGCGCGCGTCTGGCCTGATTATGATTTTGACGAAGCGGGATTCAACTACAGGATGACCAATATCCAGGCGGCGGTCGGATGTGCCCAGATGGAAAGGGCAATGACGTTTGTCGAGACAAAAAGGCGCATAAGACGGTTTTACGAAAAAGAACTTTCAGGCCTTAAGAACTCAGGAATATCATTCTTTCCTGAAACAGAAGGAAGCAGCTGCTGGTTCAGCGGCATAGTTCTTCCCGAAGGAAAAACACTTGATGATTCAAAAAAAGTATGCAGCGCTCTTAAGGAAAGAGATATAGAAGCGCGTACGTTCTGGAAGCCCGTCCATCTGCAGCTGCCTTATGAGGATTCTCCGCATGAAGACCTTGTTATAGCTGAGAGCCTGTGGCAGAGGATCATAGCGCTGCCGTGCAGCAGCGGGATCAGCGAAGAAGAGCTTGAAACTGTTGCCCGGGCCATAAATGAAATTCTGGGATGAAGTATTGGAAGATAGATAAGTATGGAAGAACAGAATAAGAAAAAAGAAAATGTAATATATATAACAACATCGGCTTTTCAGAATATGGCATTCCGTGAGAGCGGTCTCGAATACGTGCAGACGCACGGATATAACGTCATGGTATGGATCGTCGGCGGATATGACAAGAAAACATCATGGGATGTATATGATAAGGACTGCGATCTCTGCGAGGTGTGCCGTATCGGAACGTACAGCAGGTATGAAAAAATGATTTCTGAGCGCAGCCGCGACAGTGTATTCATACTTCCGACGCTTACTGATAAGGCGCTGCTTTATCCGATATGCTCGTATGGCTGTGATTATTATGTGATAGGGAACCGCGTAAGGATTCCTATAGATCCGAGCTTTGTCTATGACAGGAATGTGAAGGAGACCGTTGCCGAGAAGATCGGTGAATGGTATGCCAGATATAAGGGAAGGATGTTGAAATTCCCTTTCATCAAGGCAAAGAAGATGTATATAGACAGAGAGAACAGGAAATACAGGGCAGAGCATACCAAAAGCCTGGTTGAGGAGCATCTTCCGAGGGCAGTATTCGTGAGCAATAAAGCTTCAGAAGATGCGATGAAAGCTTCCGGCGGCAGCGTGATGGATAAATGCAGCTTTGTCTACGCGAACAGCAGGGCATATAATGATTATCTTGTGGAAGAGGCAAAGGGTGAAGACATCGCGGAGGACTTCATTCTCTGCGCCAACAGCGGCGTCGGGTTTTATGGGGTCGGAGTGTACAAGTACTATACTGTAGAGCCTATATATCAGCCTGATGAGAACGAGAAGTACTTAAAGCAGATCGTAACAATGCTTGACAGGCTCGAAGAACACTACGGCATGCCCGTTATCATCGCGAACCATCCCAGGTGTGACCTGCGAGGCTACGATTTCGGAGGAAGAAAGATAATCAACGGGAAAACATGCGAGCTGACGAAGAAATGCAGGCTTTTCGTTACGGCGATAACGAGTGCGATAGCGTATCCCGTAATTTACAATAAGGAGATACTGTTCTTCTACAATGACTGCATACAGAATACGTCAACATCATTCGGCGCAGGATATGTACCTCTGATGAAAGCGCTTGAACTTAACGGTCTGAATCTAGATCGTGAAGAGATGATAAACGAACCGTGGAATTACACGACGAAAATAAGGCCTGAAGTCAGGGAGAGATATCTCGAGGAATACCACTATGAAAAGGGCGCGATAAGCGGAGAATTCGGCGAAGTGCTGTATAATGCTATACAGAGCTGTTAAGGAGACGGAAGATGGCAGTAAATGAGTCAATAGGACGGGAAATGTACGAACTTGCCGGCAGGATTTTTCCGATATGCCGCAGTATAACGGGTGACGGTGTTCGTGAAACATTCAGGATACTGGATGAATACATAGCAGAAGATGGTGTCAGGTTTGACATTACAGAAGTTCCTTCGGGCACACCGGTGCTTGACTGGACGGTCCCTAAGGAATGGGCAATAAGAGAAGCATATATAGAGGACCGTCAGGGAAGGAAGATCATCGACATGAAGGACAATAATCTTCATGTGCTCGGGTATTCGCTTCCCGTTGACAAGTGGGTGAGCCTTGATGAACTGAAGCAGTGTGTTTATACTCAGCCTGATCAGCCATCTGTCATTCCTTACGTAACGTCATACTATAAGGAACGCTACGGATTCTGCATGAGCCAGGAAATGCTTGATAGCCTTGAGGAAGGTGAATACCATCTGTTCATCGACAGCAGCCTCTTTGATGGAAGTCTTACGTACGGAGAGGTCGTCATCCCCGGAGAAACGGACGAGGAGCTCATGATGACGAGCTACACATGCCATCCTTCAATGGCAAATGATGAGTGCTCCGGACCTGTTGTGATCTCTGCGCTGATAAAATATGTAAAATCACTGAAAAAGCATAGGTATACATACCGATTTCTGCTCAATCCCGAGACTATCGGTTCGATCACGTATCTGAGCCGGAACATGGAACACCTCAAGAAAAAACTCGTTGCCGGGGTTGTTTTTTCCTGTGTCGGTGATGACAGGGATCATACGATAATTCATTCAAGATATGGAAATACGATCGCAGACAGGTCGCTTACGAGCATTATAAAGGGAAAGCAGGCTCATACTGAATACTCCTACCTTGAACGCGGATCGGATGAGCGCCAGTATAATGCGCCGGGAATCGATCTCCCGGTCGTAAGCTACTGCAGAACGAAGCATGACATGTTTCCCGAGTACCATACTTCCGCAGACAACATGGATATGATCTCTCCGGAAGGGCTGTTCGGCGCATACGAAACGATGGTTCAGTGGATAGACTGCATGGAAGCGAATGCAAAGTACAAAATGACGGTTCTCGGTGAGCCACAGCTCGGAAAGCGCGGATTGTATCCTACGGTAGCTCAGAAGACGAATTATGACGGGATAATGGTGATGAGGGATGTCATTGCTTACTCCGACGGAACCAACGATCTTTTCGACATAAGCGAGATAACGGGTATTCCTCCGTATGAGATGCTCCCGGTGATTGAACAGCTGTCTGCTAACGATCTTATCGTAAAGTGTGAATAGGAGTGTCAGCATGGACAATGCAGCATTTACTGAAAAACTGCTGAAGCTTTCCGGCGACAGGGAATACATGTATGATTCTTTGGCCGGGAGAACGTACACATATGATGATGTCTGGAAAAGTGCGTATGCTTTTGCCGAAGGACTAAAAAAATCGGGAAGCGACGGATTTGCCGTTGTGCTTGAGAACAGTGCCGAACTGTTCATTCTCTATCATGCGGCGATGCTTGCGAACATGACAATGGTGCCGATCGATCCGCACAAATCCGAAAGTGAGATTGATAGCATACTGAAGGAAAATGCCGGCAGACCGGTTATCCGGAAACCGGAGGATATTCCGGAAGATACACGGGAAGTTTCATCGGAAGATATTGCACGGGCAGTAACTGACATAGATTACGACAGGGATTACATCGTTACCTATACATCCGGCAGCACGGGATTTCCGAAGGGCGTACGTCATAAGCTTAGAAGCCTTCTTCTTACCGCTGAGTCATTCGGTAACGCTGTCGGGCTTGATGAGAAGCGCACGATGTGCCATGTGATGCCGATGACTTACATGGCGGGAATACTTAACACGATCCTCATGCCGCTCATACGCGGATGCAGGACTGTCATTATGCCGAGGTTCGATGTGATGTCTGCGATCAGGTTCTGGAAGACAGCTGAGAAGTACGGCGTCGATTCATTCTGGCTTTCGCCGACGATGCTGAACATTCTGATGACCGTTGACCGCAGGGGTGACGGAAAGAAATATCTGTCCTCAATAGATCCGCTGTTCTTCATCGGGACGGCGCCGCTTTTTGAAACGCTCCGGAACAGGTTCGAGAGCCTGTATGAGGTGAAGCTCCTGCAGAGCTATGGCCTGTCTGAAACGCTGTTTCTGTCCACGGAAATGCCGGGAAGAGAAAGCCCTGCATCCGCCGTAGGCTTTCTTCTGCCGGAAGTGGATATGAAGCTCAGCACTGAGGGAGAGATAATGATAGATGTGCCGTGGATGTTCAAGGGTTATACGAATGATGACACGGATGCATATTTTAACGGCAGCTATTACCTGACCGGAGATATGGGACGGTCGGACGACGGTATCCTTTCCATTACAGGCCGTATAAAGGACCTTATAATAAAGGGAGGCATGAACATAAGCCCGAAGCAGATAGAAGACTGCATTCTGAAGCACTGCGGCATTGATGAGTGCGCTGTTTCCGGAGTGACGATAGATGATGAGGAGAGGATTGTCTGCTGGTATGTGAGCTCCGATGAAAAAGATGAAAATGCAATGAACACTGTCATCGGAAAAGAGCTCGGAAAGCACTGCTGCATAGACAGATTCGAAAAAGTCTCATCGGTACCGAAGAACATCAACGGGAAGCCGGATAAGAAGGCACTTGTTGCTGAATATAAAGACAGGATCAGCTGAAGGAGGAGTGATCATGGATAATATTAAGGAGTGGATAATCAACTGGTTTGTAGAAAACTCGAATGCGGATGAGGCGGACATCAGGCAGCATCTGGACGAGAACTTCTTTGAGGAAGGATACATCGATTCATTCGAGTTCATTACTTTCATAGGTGATATTGAGGATGAATTCGGAGTGCAGTTCGCGAACGATCAGTTCGAGGACATCAGTTTTTCCACTGTTAACGGAATGGCTGAAATAATAGAGGACCTGATGAAATGAAATCTGATTACACAAGAAAAGAAATGGAAGACTGCTTAAGGTCCATAGGTGTGACCGAGGGCGACAGCCTTTTCCTCCATACGAACATCGGATATTATGGCAGAATGGAGAACGTCAGATCGGCCGAGGATCTGTGCAGGGAGGTATATGATGCGCTGAAGAATGTCGTAACACCTTCCGGAACCATTGTTCTGCCGGCATTCTCATATTCTTTTTTCAAGAAAGAAGTATATAACCCGGCAACAACAGGAAGCGACTGCGGAATGCTATCTGAATATGCACTGAAACAGAGCGATACGTTCCGCTCTCTCGATCCGAATTTTTCGGTCGTCGCATGGGGACGGCTTGCTGAAGAGTTCACTACGAACCTTTCGCATGAATCGTTCGGGGAAGGATCGTTCTGGTCAAAAATACTTGCAAGTGACGGTAAGCTTGTGTGCATGAATCATACCGGATCGACATTCGTCCATTTCGTCGAAAAGTCGAATGCCGTTCCGTACAGGTATAACAAGGCATTCAACGGAAAGATAGAGTTTCCTGAAGGGAATGTGTACAATGATTATGCCGTGCATTTCGTGTTCGAAGGTGAAGCGGATTATCCTTATCTTGACAGGCTTGATAAGAAAACACGGGAAACAAATATACTGACTTCGGCGGATCTAGGAAAAGGTACAATGTCCGCGATGAAACTTAAGGATTATTATGACCTTATAAGCAGCTGTCTTAAAGAATCACCGAGATTCCTGACGGTAAGCGGCTGAAGCAGATAGATGGAGAGAAGATGACGAAAGAGAGAAATCACGTTGTTCATGACGGAAACTGCGCGCGTGTCTGCCCGATATGCGGCTCGGCAAATAGCCGCATGGTCAGAACTATCGAAGGCAGCTACCTTGGAATCGATAATGACCATACGATAATAGAGCACATTTCGATATGCAATGACTGCGGTTTCATTTTTGCGGCACCGACGCTTGCGGAAGATGAATTCAATTCGTATTACAACGATACTCTTCCTACGTTCGAAGCGCACGAATCGTATTCAGTTCCGAAAAGGCTCAAAGTGCTCTCCGATTACATCGATGATACGAAACTTATCGCAGAGATAGGCGGAAATGCTCAGGGAGAATTCAAAGAGGCGCTCATGTCGCGCTGCAGAAAGTATTATTCTTTCGATGTGAATCAGACTGCGAACAATAATTCGGATGAGGAAGACATCCCGGTTGTTGATGTGCTATGCTGCTATTTCGTGATGGAGCATATCGTAAATATCAATGAATTCATTGATAAATGGAGCGAGCATCTTAAAGATGACGGAATATTTGTTGTTGAGGTTCCCGACCTGAATGTGTATTACCGCGAAACCAATCCGCTGTGTCTTACAGAGCACGTGAATCATTTCACACCTGAAAGCCTATCTCTCCTGATGCTGAAACATGGATATGAGACTGTCGGATTCTCGAGGTTTGACTGCTCAAGAACGTTCGGTTTTGTTTCGGTATTCAGAAAAACCGGGGCCAGGTCTGAAAATCCTGCGGCCGACCGTTTGAAGTTGGCAGCAGTGCTTGATGGATTCAGGCTTACAGACGGACTTGCAGCCGTTGATGAGCAGATGCTGAAGCTCAACGAGTTTGCTGAGAGGGTCGATTCTCAGATGAAGCAACCCGGCAGAAAAGTGCTGCTATGGTGCGCAAATGACATGATGCGAGAATTCCTTGATGCATATGAGAAGCGGTTCGGAACATTTTCCGGGCTCATAATCGATGAGGATAAGAGAAAAGCGGATTATTACCGAAGCTACAAGGCGCATACGTCTGCAGATGCGGAAAATGCCAAAATGCTTGAGGGAATAACCGATATTTATATATTCTCGGATATCAGGCTCAGGGTTGAAAGCGTTTGCAGAACGATAAAGGAAAGAAAGCTTCAGAAAGCGGATATCTGTTATATCTCTCAAAGGTGGGATATAATAAAGACAGATACTGATTGAAACGATACAGGAGAGGACAGAAAATGCTTAATGACATCGATAATGAAATGACAAAAATGAAGGCGGCGGATGATAAGTATTACCGCTACATCGAAGAACTCGAAAAAATGAATCCTCCAACAAAAGAGCTGATCTACAACTTCCCGGTTTTTGTGGGCCAGGTCAATCTTGCACGCAGCCTTTTCTTTTATGAGCTTTACAAAAGGGTAATTCCTCTTACCGGAAACATAGCCGAAATAGGAACGTATAAGGGTGCGTCATTCCTTTTATGGGCAAAGCTCATAAAGCTTTTTGAGCCTTACAATACGACTAGGGTTTTCGGCTTTGACTGGTTCGAGGGAATGGATCCCGGCAATAACGATGACATGGACCGCAAGGGCGATTACAAAGCGGATTACGAAACGCTGAAAAAGCTCATTACGCTTCAGGATCTTGATGATGTAAGCGTTCTGAACAAGATGGATGTTACTAAAGATCTCGAAGGCTATCTTGAGGAACGTCCGTATTTAAGATTCAAGCTTTTATTCGTTGACTGCGGAATGGAAAATGTCATTGATGCATCGCTCCGCCTCTTATGGCCAAGACTCGTACAGGGAGGCGTGCTTATCATGGATCATTATGGAGTATCCTCATCTCCTACGGAAAGTGACTTGACCGAAAAATACATAGGCAATAACAAAGTGCTTCAGATGCCTTTCAACAGGCATTCGACCGGCTACGTTATAAAGAATGGAAAAGACTGAAATGGGAAAACCTGCAATAGCCGGCGGTGTGCCGGTAAGAAAAGAAACGATATATTACGGCAGGCAGTGTGTTGAGGAAGATGATATAAAAAGCGTTGCCGAAACGCTCAGAAGTCCCCTCATAACCTGCGGCCCCAAGGTTGACGAGCTCGAAAAGAAGCTATGCGAGATCA